>NZ_JBFUHH010000012.1:0-67789 GCF_056402495.1 Microvirga sp. P4_A5
GCTCGGCGGCTATGGTCGTGCCGGTCGCATCGAAGCCGTTCCGGGCGAGCGGCCTATGATGGAGCTGCTCGACGAAGGGTGGCTCGACGCGGTGTTCACCCCCTTTATGCCGCCTGGCTTCTTCGATGCCGATTCGGCGTTTCGCCAGCTCGTGCCGGATTTCCGACAGGCTGAACGCGCATATTTCGACGAGGTCGGCTATGTGCCGGGCATTCACATGCTCGGAATGAAGCCCGGCCTCGTCGCGCACCATCCATGGCTCCCCACCGCACTGAGCGAAATTCTCGATGAATCGGCCCGTGTCTGGCTTGAGAAGCGCGAGAAATATGCCGACACGACACCTTGGATCATCGATGAGTTGCGGCAGGTCGCGCGGGATCTCCCGGCAACCTGGAACCGTAATGGGTTTGAGGCGAACGAGCGCATGCTCGCGGATTTCGGAATCGAGCTCCAGGCTCAGAAGCTGACTGACACGCTCGTCACGCCGAGAGATCTCTTCCCCCAGGTTCCCGGCACCATAGGTCAATCATGAGTTCACAGACAGGGACGTCGAAAATGAAAGTCGCACTCGGACAGTTCGCAGTCAGTCGCGAGTGGCAGGAGAATGCGGACACGTGCCTCCGCCTGATCGAAGAGGCGAAAGCTGGCGGCGCCGCGCTGCTGGTGCTGCCGGAAGGCATTCTGGCTCGCGACATCGCAGATCCGCATATCGTGCTCAAATCCGCCCAGGAGCTCGACGGCCCGTTCATGACGCAGCTTCTCGAGGCGAATCGCGGAAGCGATCTGACCGTCATGATGAGCGTCCATACGCCAGCGGGCGACGGCCGCGTGTGGAACGTCCTCGTTGCCATCCGAAATGGGGAAATCATCGCGCAGTACCGCAAGCTGCATTTATACGATGCGTTTTCGGCCAAGGAATCCACCAACGTGACACCCGGCGGCGACGTACCCGCGCTGGTCGACGTCGCGGGCTTCAAGATCGGTCTTATGACCTGTTACGACGTGCGGTTCCCAGAATTGGCGCGGCGCCTCGTGCTAGACGGAGCAGATGTTCTGGTGCTGCCGGCAGCCTGGGTAAAGGGTCCGCTGAAAGAGGCGCATTGGGATGTACTTGTCACCGCGCGTGCGCTGGAGAACACTGCCTATGTGGTGGCGGTRGGCGAATGCGGTGAACGCAACATCGGCAACAGCATGGTTGTCGATCCCCTCGGCGTCGCCATCGCGCGTGCTGCAGAAGCGCCTGCGCTGGTTTTTTGCGATATCGACGCCGACCGCATCGCCCATGCCCGTGATGTCCTGCCGGTGCTCGCCAACCGTCGTTTCGAAAAGCCCGAACTCCGCAAAGCGAACACCTGAACGTTTCGCCACCAACGAAGGGAAAGATTGTCATGAAGTTCTACCTCTCCGCATCCGCCGCCCTGCTCGCCGCAGGCCTTCTCTCGGTTCCGACGCAGGCGCAGGAGGCCAAAATTCCCACCCAGACGGCCGATGCCGCCTTGCGCGCGAAACTGCCCAAAGAGATTCAGGATGCGGGCGAGATGACGGCGGTGAACAGTGGTTCGTTCCCTCCCTACGAGATCATCAGCGACACGCGCAGCATGAGTGGCGCGAGCGCCGATCTGGCCCATGCCCTCGGCGAGATCCTCGGCGTGACGGTCAAGCACGAATCCGTCAGCGGATTGTCGAGTCTGCTCAGCGGCATCAAATCCGGCCGCTATCAATTCGCACTCGGGCCCGTGGGCGATTTCCCCGAGCGCCAGGCGGCGAACGACTTTGTCGATTGGGTTCAGGAATATGTGGTCTTCGCTGTGCAGATCGGGAATCCAAAAGGAATCAAAGCCCTCGGCGACACCTGCGGCCTCAAGATCGCAGTGCAGTCAGGCGGCTCAGCTGAGCGCGTGATCAAGCAGCAGGCGGCCAAATGCGCCGAAGAAGGAAAGCCGGTCCTCGAAGTGCAATCCTTCCCCGACCAGCCCACGTCAATCCTGGCTGTGCGCTCGAAGCGTTCGGACGGATTCTTCTCATCGCAGGCCCCGCTGACCTATTTCGTCCAGCAATCCAACGGCCAGCTTGAGCTTGCCGCCGTGGGCCAAGCCAATGGCTTCGACGATCTCTTCCAGGGAACGGTCGTGCCGAAGGATTCGCCTCTCGGTCCCGTTATCCTCGAAGCGTACAAGAAGCTGTTCGAGAACGGAACCTATGCGACCATCATGAAGAAGTGGGGCCTTGAGAACAACATGCTGAAGGCTCCTGGCATCAATCTAGCCGCGAAGCGACCGTGATGAACGAGCGCACGCTTACGACCCGGGCGAACCCGGGTGACGACATCGCGGAGCTCAGGCTCCGCGATGTCGCGCATGCCCGCCGCCCCATCAATTACGGCGGCTGGGTCCTCTGGGCGCTGACCTTGGTGATCACCGCCGACTTCCTTTGGGTTATCGCCAACAACAAGAACTTCGAGTGGTCGGTCGTCGCGAAGTGGTTGACGGCCGAATCCGTCATGCGGGGATTGTCGGTGACGCTTGGCCTCACGGTGGTGGCGATGCTCATCGGCGTCGTGATCGGCCTCTTCCTCGCGATTGCACGTCTCTCCGACACGAAGCTCCTGGTGGCCCTGTCGAGCATCTACATCTGGTTCTTTCGCGGCACGCCGCTGCTCGTTCAGCTGATATTCTGGTACAATCTCTCGACACTCTTCCCGGTCATTTCCATCGGCATTCCCTTCGGCCCCGAATTGGCGCGCTGGAACACCAATGATCTCATCACGCCTCTGACGGCCGCCATCGCAGGCCTTGCCTTGAACGAGGCCGCCTACATGGCCGAGATCATTCGTGGTGGATTGCTGTCAGTAGATCCGGGACAGGTCGAGACCACGCAGGCTTTCGGCATGACGCGGGCGCGTGCGCTGCGGCGGATCATCATCCCGCAGGCCATGCGATCGATCATCCCACCGACCGGCAATCAGCTCATCAGCATGATCAAGGCGACATCGCTCGTCAGCGTGATCGCGATGGGCGACCTTCTGTACTCCGTACAGGCCGTCTACAACCGGACTTTCGAGGTCATCCCGCTGCTGATGGTGGCGGTGCTCTGGTATCTCTTCATCACGTCCATCCTCAATGTCGGACAAACGTTCGTCGAGCGCTATTACGCGCGCGGCGAAAAAGGTGCATCGACCACCAAAGCACGGCGCCCGGAGGATCAGGATATCATCGCTGATTCGATCAACATGGGAGATGCGCGATGACCGCCATGCTGCCAGTGAAGGAACAAACCGCGACGAGTCCGCTGGTCGTCGCGCGCAACGTGCACAAATCGTTCGGCGACAACGAAGTGCTCAAGGGTATCGATCTCGATGTCTGGCCCGGCGAGACGGTCGTCATTCTGGGTCCATCCGGCTCAGGAAAATCCACGTTCCTGCGGTGCGTCAACCATCTGGAGCCCATGGACCGTGGCTCCATCATGGTGGCCGGAGAGCAGATGGGCTACCAGCTCCGCGGGCGGCATCTGCAGAAGCTCTCTCCGCGCGCCATCGCGCGGCAGCGCCAGCAGATCGGCATGGTGTTTCAACAGTTCAATCTCTATCCCCATCTCACCGTGCTCCAAAATATCATCGAGGCGCCGATCGGCATTCATGGGGAAAGCAGGGCAGAGGCCGAGGGCTATGCCCGCGCCTTGCTGGAGCGCGTGGGACTGACCGAGAAAGCCGACGCGTATCCGCGGCAATTGTCGGGGGGGCAGCAGCAGCGCGTTGCCATCGCGCGCGCTCTGGCGATCAAGCCCAAGCTCATGCTCTTCGACGAGCCGACGTCGGCGCTGGACCCCGAATTGGTCGGCGAAGTCCTGGCAACCATGCGCGATCTCGCCGAACAGGGGCTGACGATGATCGTCGTCACGCACGAGATCGGTTTTGCCAAGGAGGCGGCGGATCGGGTGGTCTTCATGGATGGAGGCTATATCGTCGAACAGGGCAAGCCAGAGGATGTTCTGGTCAATCCCGAACATCCGCGCACCAGGACGTTCCTCGGCCGGTTCATCTGACGCGAATGCGATCCGAGGAGCTGGGCACGGCAACCGTGCCGCGCCTCTTCTTTCGCTCGCGGGGAATCTGGCCTAGGATCACAACCGTTGTCACGATTCAGTGGCGGTTCAGAAGCTAACCGCGACAAAAAATCGACATGGTGAGGGTCCGCCTTGGACTGGGACAAGATACGACTGTTCTATGAGGTCGCGGAGGCCGGGAATTTCACGCGCGCGAGCGAGAAGCTTGGCCTCAACCAATCCTCGGTCAGCCGGCAGATCAGCGCGCTGGAACGCGACCTGAAGGTGCCGCTTTTCCATCGCCACGCGCGCGGGCTGATCCTGACCGAGCATGGCGATGTGCTTTTTAGTGCCGCGAGCGAGGTCAACCGGCGTCTTGAGGCGACACGCCTGCAATTGACGGAAACCAGTGAGCGGCCAGCGGGCGACCTCAAAGTCACGGCCACCGTCGGTATCGGTGGAATCTGGTTGGCTCAACGGATCACCGAATTCCTCGACACCTACCCCGAGGTGAATATCCAACTGATCCTGACCAATGATGAACTGGATCTCGCCATGCGGGAGGCTGATGTCGCGATCCGCCTGCGCCGGCCTGCACAGCCCGACCTCATCCAACGTCGCCTGTTCACCATTCACTATCACGCCTACGCGTCGAACGCGTATATCGAGCGCTTCGGTGAGCCGGAGAGCGTGGAGGACCTTGATCGCCACAGGATCGTTTGCCTCGGCGGCGATCAGCCGGCGTTCATTCTCAATCTGCATCGACTGACGACCCTCGGACGCAGCCCGAAAGATCCGCGCCCGAACCGTTTTATGGTCAATGACAGCCTGGCACTCCGGCGCGCCATCGAGTCCGGGACTGGAATCGGCATGGCGCCGGATTACGCGATGGGCGGAAACACGAACGTCAGACGGGTGCTGCGCGACGTCGAAATGCCCACGCTCGACAGTTATCTGGTCTATCCGGAAGAAATGCGGTCCGTCGCGCGGGTACAGATCTTTCGGGATTTCCTTGTCTCCAAGTCGCAGCGTTGGGTTTATTGAATAATGCCCACGCCCTGGGGGTCTATCGGGATTCCGAAAACGGCTCGTCGTAGATCGCGGTCCGCAAAATCCCGTCGCCTGTGACGACGCCGCGATACATTCCCGAACAATTGAAAGGCAGGGAAAACGCCCCGTTCCTGTCCACCGCGATCAGCCCGCCGGACCCGCCCGCAGGCGCGAGAACGTCGATGACGACACCTCGCGCCGCTGCGTCCAGAGTCTCACCCGCATGGCGCAGGCGGGACGCAATCTCGTGGCAGGCGGCATAGCGGATGAAAATTTCTCCGTGACCAGTCGCCGATATGGCGCAAGTCGCATCGTCGGCCCACGTGCCCGCTCCGATCACCGGGCTGTCGCCCACGCGACCAGGCGCTTTTCCCGTCATGCCGCCCGTCGAAGTCGCGGCGGCCAAATGCCCGTGCCGGTCCCGCGCAACCGCGCCGACCGTGCCGTGCTTGCGCGATTCATCCTGATCGTCAGCGCCGCTACGACGCATGGCGAGGGTTTCCTGCAAGGCGTTCCAGCGTTGTTCCGTGAAGAAATAGGATGCCTCTTCGAAGGCGACACCGTGCTGTCGGCAAAACTCCTGGGCGCTCTCCCCGATCAGGAAGACGTGGTCGGATTTTTCCATGACGGCGCGCGCGGCGAGAATGGGATTGCGCGGACCGCAGATGCCCGCAATCGCGCCAGCCGCGCGATCACGGCCGTCCATGATCGCCGCATCCATCTCCTGCTTGCCCGCCGACGTATAGACGGCACCCCGCCCCGCGTTGAAGAGCGGTTCGTCCTCGAGCGCCATGACGGCTGCTGTGACGCCATCGATCGCAGTTCCGCCATCCGCCAGCACGGTACGACCCGCGTCGAGGGCGAGGCGGAGGCCGGCGTGGTAGGCCGCCTCCCGCTCCGGCGTCATCTTCGAGCGCAGTATCGTGCCGGCGCCTCCATGGACCGCGAGGGTGAAATCGAGCGATGTGAGTGAGCTTGTCATGCGCGGGTGGCCTTCATGGTGTCACGTTGCATCAGGGTTTCGGCAAGGCCGGGGCGGTGATGCCCGTCGCGACCGATCATCGGACCTGCCAACAAAAGCGAATCCAACACGGCTTCCTGAGCCGCATCAGCCATGGCCTCGAAAAGAACGTCGATGCGATTTTCGTTGAAGATCCGATGTTCGATGAAGGCATCCTGCTCGTCGTGCCGCACGACGTTGGCAGTTGAGAAACCGAGCGCGATGTCGCCGCTCCCGTGACCCCAAAACGAACCGAGCCGCGCCAATCCCACACCGGATCGGCGGATGACCCGCTTGATCTGGCGGTCGCTGAGCGGCACGTCGGTGGCCATGATGATGATGATCGAGCCACTCTCGCGCTTGTCGTTGTCGCTGGCCGGCGCCGGCGCCACGGAAGTCCCGTCCGGAAGCCGCAGATCCCCCGCGCGCCCGAAATTGGAGAGCACCAGCACGCCCAGATGGTGGATCCGGCCATCGAGGTCCAGTCTTCGGGACGACGTGCCAATCCCGCCTTTGAATCCGAAGGCGCTCATTCCCGTTCCCGCGCCGACCGCGCCGCATTCGAAATTCTCCGAGGCGGATGCAAGCGCTGCTTCGGCATCGGCTTCGCTGATCGCCAGCGCCTGTATGTCGTTCAGGAAGCCGTCATTGCATTCGAGAACGACGGGATTGACGGTGGCGGTCTCGCGCCCGATATCTTGGTTCGATCGCAACGCATGGCGGACGAGCGCGGTATAGCATGTCCCGACTGACAGAGTGTTCGTCAGCAGCAGGGGCGTCTCGATCGTTCCGAGTTCCTCGATCTGAACGAGCCCCGCGCTCTTGCCGAACCCATTGAGAACATGCGCCGCGGCGACCGGTTTCTCCCGATAGACATTTGCCAGGGACGGGACGAGTGCGGTGACACCGGTTCGAATTCCGCCTCGGATCAGCGTCTGGTGTCCGACGCGAACGCCCGGCACGTCGGCGATGCTATTGCGGATGCCTGTCGTCATCCTTCCGCAGGATAGGCCTGCATCCCGAGCGCGGCGCGATGGGGTCATGGGGCGCATTCCGCATTCACGAACGCAGCGATCTCGGCATGGGTCGCGACCCAGACGTCGGGACGTGCCGTAATCTCAGCCAGAAGCTTCTCGAGAATCCAGATCCGCGAGCGGTATCCCGTGACATGCGGATGCATGGTGAGCAGAAACAATCCGCCTTCCTCATAGGCGCGTTCGAATTCCCTGAAGAAAATGTCGTACACGTCCGAAGGCGCCGTATGGGGACGCAGGCCGCTGAAGCGGTGCATGTTGAAATAGACCGCGTCGTCGCGAATCCACTCAACCGGCAATTCCACAATGCCGGTTGGCTCACCCTTCTCCATAAGCTCGTATGGGTCGTCGTCGGCCATCAAGGACGAATCGTAGAGAAGCCCGAGCTCGCGCTCGATCCGTAACGTATCCGGGCTAAAATCCCACGAGGGGGTACGCATGCCCACAGGCCGCTTTCCGCTGACGCGCTCCAGCGTATCGGCCGCGCGGAACATCAGATCGCGTTCGATCTCATACGGAAGCTGGCTATTGAGTTCGTGAATCCAGCCGTGGATCCCGAGCTCATGGCCTTCGGACGCCACGCGGCGCTGCTCGTCCTCGTAAAGCAGGGCGGCGACCGCCGGTACAAAGAACGTCGCCCTGGCGTCGTGTTTCGCTAGAGCCTCGAGAATCCGCGGGACGCCCTTGCGATTACCGTACTGGCCCTGCGACATGCGGCCAATCGATTTTCCTCCGTCGCGCAACTCGTTGGTCTCGTGATCGGAATCGAACGAGAAAGCAACGGCGCAGCGTGCACCGTCCTTCCATCTCTTGGGCTTCATCGAGCGTCCGGCGCGGACGTGATTGACCTTGTCGCGCCAGATCTGCTCCGGCCACGTCCAAGGCTGCTGCTGCGTATCGTCCAAAGCCCATGCTCCCTGAAATCGACGTATCGTTCACCCGGTCACGCCGAGCGCGAACTATGATCGTCCGCCATCCACCGAAATGATCTGCCCGGAAATCCAGCCGGCGACGTCGGACGCGAGAAACATCACGGTGTCGGCGATGTCCCGCGGTTGACCGAGCCTGCGGGTATGAATGCTCTCCAGCAGGCGCTGCTGCCCAACCTCGCCATAACTCTCCCATTGGCGCTGCGTGGCGGGATTCGACAGGACGAATCCTGGCGCCACACTGTTCACGGTGATACCGAACGGGCCGAGCTCGAAGCTGAGTTGTT
This sequence comes from Microvirga sp. P4_A5, assembly GCF_056402495.1. Lineage (NCBI taxonomy): Bacteria > Pseudomonadati > Pseudomonadota > Alphaproteobacteria > Hyphomicrobiales > Methylobacteriaceae > Microvirga > Microvirga sp. P4_A5. Next base: position 8,342 of record NZ_JBFUHH010000012.1, read on the forward strand.
TCGTCAGACCCACGAGCGCATGCTTCGACGCCGTGTAGGCTTGAATGCCCGTCAGGCTGGGGCGCAATCCGGCACCCGAAGAAATATTCACGATCCGCCCGAAGCCGCCCTTTTTCATTTCCGGGGCCACGGCCTGCGAGCACCAGAAAGCTCCGTGCACGTTGGCCTCGAAGAGCACGAGCCAATCCTGCTCGCTCACCTCCTCGACGGGACGACCGACTTGGCCGCGCACGCCACCTGCGCAATTGACGAGAATGTCGACGCCTCCGAATTCCGCGGCCACGTCGCCGACCGCACTTTTAACCGCGCTGCGATCGGAGAGGTCGAGCGTCCGCGAGAACGCTGCGCCCGCCTTGGTGGCATGGCGCAAGCCGTCTTCGTCAAGATCGAAAGCTGCGACGCGTGCGCCTTCCCGGACGAGCGCCTCGACAATGCTGCGTCCGATGCCTTGCGCGGCACCGGTAACGATCGCGCGGCGATGGGAGAGATCAAGGTTCATGGCTGCAGCATCAGATCGAGAGTGGACCAGGATTGTTCGCGCCGCCCATCCTCGATGTCGTGAATCAGGCTCACCAGCTTGTCGATCGCGGGCGTTCGCACACCTGCCTCCGCGCCGAGTGCGGCGATGATGGCGATTTGTGCATCCACTTCCGTCTTGCGCTTGCGCACGGCAAGGTCGCGCCAGATTCCCGAGTGGGTCTTGGCCGTGTGCCGGTTGAACTCGGCCATGTCGGCGACCGAACGACGCGCCGCGCTCTCGTCGGCATCGGGCATGAAAGCCGCAGGGTCGAACCCGTTGAATCCGAGCGGCGCGACGCCACGTTTGACCGCAACCGCCATGACTTCGCGCCCAAGTCGATTGAAGACTTCGAAATGCCGCGCGGACGCAAGGTTGTCGGACATCGATTCGTTGGTCAGCGCCGTGGCAAACAAGATCGACCCATAACCGAGCTTCCCCCAGAGGTAGCCCCAGATATTGTCGGTAAGGACGGCCTTTGGTTCAAAAATCGACAACAACCGATGATAGTCGGGCGCCGCGCCTCGCGCGTTGTCGCTGATCTCACCGACGGCGACGGTGGCCCGGTTGCCGAACAGGATGCGACCCGGTTCGAGCCAGTCCGCGCCGAAATTCACGAAACAACCCACGGTGCGCTCGGCGCCGATTTCGTCCGCGATAATGATCTCGTTCAAGCCGTTCTGGGCTGACAGCACCGTGCCGTCTTCCGCCAGATGTGGTTTGAGGGCACGCACCGCCTCACGAGTATGGTGCGCCTTTACCGCGAGGATGATTCGCCTGAATTTTTCCGTCACATCTGCCGGAAGACTGGCGCGGACATTCTGGGTGAAGGCCTCGACCGGCCCTTCGATGTTGAGGCCATCGCGGTTCATCGCATCGACATGCGGCTCGACGATATCGACGAGGAGGACGTCCTCGCCCGCGCGAGCGAGATAGGCGCCCAGCGTGCCGCCGATGGCGCCCGCGCCCCAGATCAGAATGGTGTCCTGGTTCATGTGGGAATCTCGCATTACCAGTTTTCGATGAGCGCGCGCGTCTCATCGAGGGCCACGGACCAGATCGCATCCATGTCCGAATCGGGGCGCTGGTAGAGGCCGCCGAAATTCCCGTCGCCGAGGATCTCTCTCACGCCCTCGGGACCGAAGGTGCGCATGCGATCGAGATCCGCCATGGGCTTCCGATGGTCGGGTTGTTTCATTCCGGCCAGTCGCGTCCAGGGGAAGTTTTCCATCCAGGACGCGTGCGACGCCACAGGGTCGATTTCTTTGACCATCTCGAAGGTGCGGGGTGCGTTCCACCAGTTGTGGAAACGCACGCGACAATCGGGGTTCCGTCCCATCCATTCGAGAGCGGCAGTCTGGCCAGGGGAGTTGCCGCCATGGCCGTTCACGAACAGGATGCGCCGAAAGCCCGTGCGTTGCAGGCTGTCGAGAATGTCGGTGAGAATGCGCAGATAGGTCTCGGCCTTGAGCGACACGGTGCCCGGATAGGCCATGAAGGACGGCGTGATACCATAGGCCATGACAGGGAAGACCGGCACGCCGATGGGTTCCGCCGCCTCTGTCGCGACGCGCTCCGCCAGGATGCTGTCGACCGACAGGCTGAGATAGGCGTGCTGTTCGGTGCAGCCCAGCGGCACGACGGCGCGGTCATCCGTCTTCAGGTATTGTTCGACCTGAAGCCAGTTCATGTCGCTGATCTTCATGAAGGATCTTCCTCTTTGGTGACGGCTTCGGTGCGCAAGCGCTCGAGTGCCGGAATCAGGGTTTGGCGAATGGCGTGTGGGTCGGGAACATACCGAAATTCGATTGCCTGGCGGCCAGCCGGCATGTCCTTGAGGATGGGCTCGGCCCCACTCGCATAGACGAGCACGTCGAGGCTCATGAGAAACGCCTTGAGGTCCGGTGCCGTAATCAAGCGAACTTCCGCGTCGGAAACGTGTGGGGTGAACCGCAGGACGCCGGGCTTCATGAGCGCCATGAATTCAGGAAAGATCGACACGATGCCGATGCGCGCCATCGGATCGATGACCGCAAGCAGCGCGCGGGTTTCTTCAGCCGGAATGAAGCTCAGGCCAACCACCGGAATGCCGGCGGGAAGCAGGCTCTCGACCTCGCCGCGCCGGTGCGCCAGCGTCACGCACAGGTCGTAGGGGAGGGGCTCCGACACGGTCTTTTCAAGCGCCTGGACCGTGGTTGCCACAATCGTGTCGCCGGCGTTGAGGTGCTGCCGGATGGAGTCCACATATTGCTGCGTGGTGTCGATGAAATTGCCGACCATCACCAGGCGCAGGGGGCGCAGGGAGGAACGTCCGCGCGCCGCGCGCGCGTTGACCAGCGAGGCGACCAGCGTCGGCGCAAGACCCAGCTCCTCCGCCTCGTGGAACAAGCCATCGATACGGCGCTGCAGCTTGCGCATCGCGGATGAGCGCAGCCCGTCGCTGCTGTGACCGTCCCCCACATAGGTGCCGGCGCCCGGCTTGGACTCAATCAACCCCGACTCGCGCAATTCCCGATAGACCGTCGCGACGGTCATCGGCGCAATGCCCGCGCGTTCAGCCAGCTCCCGCACCGAAGGCAGGCGGACGCCCGACGGAAGCTCGCCGAGCGCAATCCCGAACTCGATGAGCCCCCGGAGTTGCACGCCGAGCGGCACAGGCAGCGTTCGGTCAAGAGATCCTGCCAGCCCGGCGAGGATTTTCGCCGCTCCCGATTGTTCTACAGGGCTATCACAGTCTGAGTCTGCAACAGTAGAGCTATTCCGTGTCATCTATACGTTGCTGGTTGACTTGGGCGGGGGTGGCAACTTACCGTCATAATCGATAAGAACACATTGGACGAAAAGATCGGTTCTTAGCAAGAGGGGATATTTGATGAAACAAACTTTCAAGCTGGGCGGCGCGCTCGCCACGGCTCTTCTTCTCGGGACCATGCTCGGCGGTGCCGTTTCGGCGCAGACGCTGACCATGGGCGTTCGCGCAGGACCCGACTCGATCGATCCGCATTGGTCGACGCTCGGCAGCCAGGCCGAGGCGCTACGCCATGTGTTCGACACGCTGGTGATGGCCGATGAAAACCTGCAGATGAAGCCCGGCCTCGCGGTTTCGTGGAAGCCGGTCGACGAGACCACGTGGGAATTCAAGATCCGCGAAGGCGTGAAGTTTCACGACGGCTCTGAGCTGACCGCTGAAGACGTCAAATTCTCGATCGATCGCATCCCGCTCGTGACCGGTCCGATGAGCATGACGATCTACACCAAGCAGGTGAAAGGGACGGAAGTCAAAGACAAGTACACGCTGCATGTGAAGACCAAGGTCGCGGCGCCGACGCTTCCGAACGACTTCATCCGCCTGTTTGTCGTGTCCAAATCCATTGGCGCCGAAGCGCGCAACGAGCAGTTCAATTCGGGCAAGGCCGCGATCGGAACCGGCCCCTACAAGTTCGTCTCGTGGGAGCCCAAGGGCGATCTGGTCGTCGAGCGCTTCGATGGCTATTGGGGCGACAAGCAGCCCTGGCAGAAGGTCGTTCGCAAGGAAATCCCCAATGACCCGGCCCGCATGGCGGCTTTGAAGTCCGGTCAGGTTGACCTCGTCAATTATGTGCCGGCGACCGATTATGCGTCGATGCAGAAGGACAAGAGCGTCGACACGTTCGTGGCCGATTCCGTCTACTTTCTCAACATCACGCCGAACGTGAAGGAGACGTTGCCGAAGCCGGTGAAGGTGGATGGCAAGGAAATCACCGCCAATCCGCTGCGCGATCCCAAGGTCCGCGAAGCCATGGATCTTGCCATCGATCGCAAGACCCTCGTTCGCGTGGTCCTCGAAGGTCTTGGCCGTCCCGCCAATCAGTTGATGCCCACGAGCTTCTTCGGCGGCAGCAAGAATCTTCCCGAGCGTCCCTATGACGTCGCGAAGGCCAAGCAGCTGCTTGCGGATGCCGGATATCCCAAGGGCTTCGAGATCGATTTCCACTGCACCAACAACCGCCTGCCCGGCGATTCCGCGGTGTGTGAAGCGCTCTCGCAGATGTGGGCTCGCGCCGGCCTGAAGGTGAACGCCAACGCACTTAACGGAACGGTGTTCTTCCCCGCTCAGCAGAAGGGCGAGTTCAGCCTCTGGATGAGCGGATGGGGCACGTTGACGGGTGAAGCAAGCTACACCTACGGCTCGCTCGTTCACACGGCGGATCCTTCGACCGGTCTCGGCGCGTTCAACAAGCAGGGCTACTCCAACCCGGAAGTCGACAAGCTTCTGCAGGAAGGTAGCCGCACCATGGACGACACCAAGCGTCGCGCCCTGTTCGAGAAGGTCACGGACGTTTCCATGACCGACCGCGCGCTGATCCCGACGGTGCAGCTCCAGACTGTCTGGGCCTCCAAGAAGGGGATGGTGACGATCCCGTCACGCGTCGATCAGGAGACGCTCGCCTACGAGATCAAGCCGAAGAGCTGATCACCTGACATGCAGGCGGCCGGCAATGTCCGGTCGCCTGTTCTTTGAATTGAGACCTTGAACCCGCACGGGTAAGTATGATCGGCTTTTTTATCCAGCGCATTCTGCAGGCGCTTCTGGTGATCATCGCGATGTCGGTGATCGTGTTCGTTGGCGTCTACGCCATCGGAAACCCAATCGATGTGATGATCGACCCGGCCTCCGATCAGGCACTCCGCGAGGCACTCATCCAGCGATATGGATTCGATCGCCCGCTGATCGAGCAATATTTCATCTTCATGGGAAACATGCTCCGGGGCGATCTCGGCGAATCGTTCATTTATCGACTGCCCGTCATGGGCCTCATCTTCTCGCGTCTGCCGGCCACGTTGGAGCTGGCGCTTTGCGCGATGCTGATCGCCACGCTGCTGGGCATACCGCTCGGGTTATGGGCTGGCTACAAGCCCGATGCGATCTCGTCGAAATTCATCATGGGGTTGTCGGTCCTCGGCTTCAGCGTCCCCACTTTCTGGGTCGGCCTCCTCCTCATCATGACGTTCGCGGTCGAACTCGGCTGGCTGCCTTCTGGTGGACGGGGACCGGTGCAGGATTTCCTCGGCATGAAGCTGTCCTTCGGCTCCATGGAGGGGCTGAGTTACATCATCCTGCCAGCCTTCAATCTGGCGCTGTTCAAGCTGGGTCTTTTGATCCGCCTCACACGCGCCGGCACTGTGGAAGTGATGAGCTCGGACTATGTTCGTTTCGCCCGTGCGCAAGGCCTCTCAGAAGGCAAGGTGGTGGGCCTGCACGTTCTCAAGAATATTTCCATCCCCATCGTCACCGTCTTCGGACTGGAGCTCGGGTCCACGCTCGCTTTCGCGGTCGTCACCGAGACGGTTTTCAACTGGCCGGGCATGGGCAAGCTCATCATCGATTCGATCACCGTGCTCGATCGTCCGGTGATGGTCGCGTATCTCATTCTCGTGGTGTTTCTGTTCGTGCTGATCAACCTCGTCGTCGATCTGATCTACGGGCAACTCGACCCGCGGATCCGGGTAAAGGGCGCGTCATGAGTCTTGCTCCCGAAACGCGCTGGAGCCGCCTGGGGAATTTCTGGTCGGACTACAAGCAGAGTCCGGTCGCGATCGCGGCCCTCATCATCATCGTGTCGGTTGTCCTGATGGCCATCCTGGCGCCGCTGATCGCGCCCCAGGATCCCTACAATCAGGAGACGCTCGACCTGTTCGACGCGCGGCTGACGCCGGGCGAGACCGGGTCCGGGGGCTATGTTCACTGGCTGGGCACGGATGCGGCCGGACGGGATGTCTTCTCGGCCATTCTCTATGGATTGCGCACGAGTCTGATCGTCGGCGTGCTCGCCGGCACCTTCGCGTTGCTGCTCGGCGGCGTCGTGGGTCTGATCGCCGCCTATCACGGCGGTCGGATCGAAGCGGTGATCATGCGCATCATCGATCTGCAGCTCTCGTTGCCGGCCATTCTCCTTGCGCTCGTTCTCGTGGCCATGCTCGGCCAGGGATTGCCGCAACTCGTCACCGCCTTGACGCTGGCGCAATATGCTTATTTCGCGCGCACGACGCACGGCGCTGCCAGTGCCGAGCGCGGGAAGGATTACATCGAGGCAGCGTTGTCCACGCCGCTCCCTGCCCGGCAAGTCCTGTTTCGCCATCTTCTGCCCAACGCCTTGCCGCCGCTGATCGTGGTCGCGACGGTGCAGGTCGCAAACTCGATCGCGCTGGAGGCCACGTTGTCGTTTCTCGGATTAGGGCTTCCGCTCACGCAGCCCTCGCTCGGGTCGCTGATCTCGAACGGTTTTCAGTTCCTCCTGTCCGGCCGCTATTGGATATCGATTTATCCTGGCATTGCCCTGATGCTGACCGTGGTGGCAATCAATCTCGTGGGCGACCAGGTTCGCTATGTCCTCAATCCGAGGCGCAGCCGATGAGTGAGCCTGTGCTCAGCGTCAAGGATCTGCGGACGGAGTTTGTCGTCCGCGCGGGTGTGGTCAAGGCCGTCGACGGGGTGACCTTCGAGGTGTCCCGTGGCCGCATTCTGGGTCTCGTCGGGGAATCCGGTTCGGGCAAGAGCGTCACCGGCTACTCGATCCTCGGCCTCATCGAACTTCCAGGTCGGATCGCCGGCGGAGAGGTCTTGCTGAACGGTGTGGACCTGACGAAACTCAAGGGCGAGCAGCTCCGGCGCATTCGCGGCGCCCAGATCGCCATGGTGTTCCAGGACCCCATGATGACGCTCAACCCGGTGCTCAAAATTTCGACCCAGATGATCGCGGCGGTGCGCGCGCACGACAACGTCTCGCGGAAGGTTGCTCGCGATCGGGCGCGGGAGGCTCTCTCCATCGTGGGCATTCCCAGCCCTGAGGAGCGTCTGGATTCCTACCCACACCAGCTCTCGGGGGGAATGCGGCAGCGCGTGGCCATCGCGATTGCGCTGTTGCACAAACCCGCGGTGATCATCGCGGACGAACCCACGACGGCCCTCGACGTGTCGATCCAGGGTCAGATCCTCGCCGAGGTTCGCCGCCTGGCCGACGATACCGGCACTGCCTTCGTGTGGGTGACGCACGACCTCGCGGTGGTGTCGAGCCTCGCGGACGACATCTGCGTGATGTATGCGGGGCGCGTGGTCGAGACGGGCCCCGCGGCCGACGTCATCGCATCGCCCCGGCACCCTTACACGGCAGGTCTGCTGGCCTCTGTGCCGGCCGAGCACGAACCCGGCGAACGGTTGCCGCAGGTGCCGGGTTCGGCGCCGTCGCTCGCCAATCTTCCGCCAGGTTGTGCATTCGCTCCGCGCTGTTTCAAGGCCGGCCCGGCCTGCAACACCACGCCGCCTGTCCAGCATTTCGAAGACGGACGCACCGCCCTCTGCCATTACCCGATCGAGCCCGATTCATGTCAGCCGCTCTCCTCGATATCGACCACGTATCAAAGCGCTTCATAAAGCGCCCGAGCATCGGCGAGCGTATCGCAGGCTTGCTCGGGGCCGGCCGCGCGACCGAGATCGTGCGTGCTGTCAGCGATGTCAGCCTGACTGTCCGCAAGGGCGAAGTGGTCGGTCTCGTGGGCGAATCCGGCTGCGGAAAATCGACCCTTGGGCGCATGGTCGCGGGGATTTACACACCGAGCGACGGCAAAGTGATGTTCGACGCCAAGCCCGTGGCTCGCGAGAAGGGTCGCCGCACCGACAAGCTCACAACTCGCATCCAGATGGTTCATCAGGATCCGTTCTCGAGCCTCAACCCCCGGATGCGGATTGGCGACACTGTGGGCGAGGGACCGGTTACGCATGGAATCGTGAAGGCGCGTGAGGCGGATTCCTACGTGGCCGATACGTTGGAGCGCGTCGGTCTCGACCCGAGCTACCGCCGACGCTTTCCGCACCAGTTCTCGGGTGGCCAGCGTCAGCGCATCGCCATCGCGCGTGCGCTGGCGATGAAGCCCGATCTTCTCGTGCTCGACGAACCCGTGGCGTCGCTCGATGTCTCGATCCAGGCGCAAGTGCTGAACCTCTTCATGGATCTGCGGCGCGATCTCGATCTCACGGCGATCTTCATCAGCCACGATCTTGGGGTCGTGCGGCACGTCTCCGATCGCGTCGCCATCATGTATCTCGGCCGGATCGTCGAACTCGCGCCGACACCAGACTTATATGCGGCTCCCAACCACCCCTATACGCGCGCGCTGTTCGAGAGCGTGCCGCGCGTCGGGGTGGGGCGGAAGGATTTTCGTCCGATTTCGGGCGAGATTCCATCGCCGCTTCATCCGCCGAGCGGATGTCATTTTCATCCGCGCTGCCCCTTCGCCGGTCCCCGCTGCCGGCAGGAAGTTCCAGCCCTGCTGCCTGTCGGCGAGGGCCGTCTCTCGGCATGTCACCTCAACACCGGCGGCACCGCATAAACCTCTGGACCGAATATGATGAATGAAACGCCTCTCGCCGCGCTGGACGCCCGTGTCGCGGCGGTCAACGATGTCCTGAACGCGACCTCGGTGCTGACCTGGGACTCGCGCACCATGATGCCGCCCGGTGGCGCGGAGACGCGCGGGCAGCAGATCGCCACGCTCACGCGTGTTGCCCGTGACCTGCTGCTTTCGCCCGAGACCGAGACGGCGCTCGAAGCCGCCGAAAAGGTGGTCGAATCCTTCGGCCAGGATAGCGTCGAGGGCCGCATGGTGGCGCAGGTTAGGCAGGCTTTCGATCATCACAGCCGTGTGCCGGCCTCGCTCATTCAGCAACGCGCGGCCCTTCGCACCGTGGCGCAGGCCGCCTGGATCGACGCGCGTGCCAAGAGCGACTTCTCGATTTTTGCCCCGCACCTCGAAAAGACCGTCGCGCTGGCGCGCCAATATGCCGATTGCATCGGGTGGAGCGCGCATCCCTACGACGCGATGGTGGCGATTTACGAGCCTGGCGAAACGGCAGCGAGTCTCGCCCGGCTTTTCGCGAACCTTCGGACGGGCCTGCAGCCGATTCTCGAGGTTGCCCGCGCGCGGCCGGCGCCGCGCTCCGATTTTCTGTTCGCCGATTTTTCGGAAGACCGACAGCGCGCCTTCGGCCTCGGGATGGCGGCGAAGCTCGGCTACGATTTCACGCGGGGACGCCTCGACACCACAATCCACCCCTTCGAGGTATCGTTCACCCGGAACGACGTTCGCATCACCACGCGCTATACCCGCAACTATCTGCCGGCTTCGCTCTTCGGGACCGCGCACGAGACGGGACATGGATTGTACGAGCAAGGGGTCGAGCCGCGCTACACGCGCACAGCCTTCACGACAGATCTCATCGGCCTCTATGCGGTCGGGGGGACGAGCTTCGGGGCGCACGAGTCGCAATCGCGCTTGTGGGAAAACCAYATCGTCCGAAGCCAGACCTTCTGGAAACTGCATTTTGGCGAATTGYAAAGCCAGTTTCCGGAGCAGCTCGGCGATGTGAATGCGGAGGAATTCTACCGCGCGGTCACTCGCGTGGCGCCTGGCTTCATCCGCGTCGAGGCGGATGAGCTCACGTATGATTTCCACATCATGCTTCGCGTCGAGCTCGAATGCGCATTGATGGACGGATCGCTCGCGGTCTCGGACCTGCCTGCCGCCTGGAATGCCGCGATCAAGCGCGACCTCGATCTCGATGTTCCCGACGACGCGCGCGGCGTGCTGCAGGATGTCCATTGGTCGACCGGCTATATCGGCTCTTTCCCCACCTACACGATCGGCAACGTGATGGCGGCGCAGTTGATGGAAACGCTCCGCGCGGGAGACCCTTCGCTGGACGCGGCCATCGAGGCGGGAGATTATGCGCGCCTCGCCGAGGCGCTGCGGGGCCGGATCTGGCAGCACGGGCGACGGTTCGGCCGGGATGAGCTGCTTCAGCGCGAGACCGGACGTGGCCTCGATCCGGCACCTTACCTTGCCTACCTCCGGAGCAAATACGCGGGTTAAGTCTCCGGCAGCTGCCGGGCCTGCTTCGCCAGCAAAATGAGCATGGGTCGGAGTTCATCTGCGCCAGTCAAGGGCCGCGGAAAGGGCAGCCGCAAAACCGTGTCGCCCAAGCTCAGAAGCGCGCCCTCCGGATCCAGCGCCGTCATTGTCCAGTTGCCCGCCCTACCGCCGCACAGCCTCGTCGCGTACAGAGACACGGCTTCGGCGTGATCGACGTTCATATGCGCGACCGCCTCCGCCTCGATCGCCGCAAGGTCGTCGAGACCGCTCATTGGCAGGAGAATGTCGCTCGCGCTCATCCGATAGGCGCGCCCGAACCCGCCATTCAAGCTCGCGGAGGTGATTTTGAGGCGCCAGAAGGCGAAGTCCGGGAAGTCCACATAAAGCGCGGCCTTCGGATGATGCGCCAGATAGCGCCGGCGTGTCCCGGTCGTTTCCGGCGCGGCGGGATCCAGCCTGTGGGCCTCTGCCAATAACGTGAGCCGGGGATGCGCCAGCGGATCGCCGCGGCCTGTGGCCGCGACAAGCAGGGAGCAGCGGGCATCCGCGTCCAGCAATTGCGTGTGCGCCGACAATTGCGACGTCAAAATGATCGGCGAGCCATCGATCTCGGTGGCGACGGCCACGAGGCTGGCAAACGGCATGCCGCTGATCGTGTCGTTCGTCGCCAGCGCGCCCGAGCGGGCCGTCCGAAGCAGTTGCCGGGCAAGCGTGCGGGCCTCATCGTCCACAGGCAAGGTCGGATCCTTGGGGGAAAGGCTCATGACAAACTCCTCTGCGGGTTCTCGCCTAGCATGCGCGAGCCTATGATGAACAGGGACGACGACCGGCTCGTCAATCCTGCCCTTTCTGTTTGCAAGTGACCTTGGATTATCCATGCGCAATGTTCGCGAGAAACTTGAAATCGTCCTCGGTCGTCTGGCCGAGCGCGCCGGCGACGAGCGCGTATTCGTGCGGCTCTATCCGCAAGAGGCGCGCGTTGCCGCGGATGCGGCCGACAGAAGGCATCGCATGGGCGCGAGCCTTGGGCCTCTGGACGGTGCGATCGTTTCCTTGAAGGACCTGCTCGACGTGAAGGGCGAACCGACCCTCGCAGGCTCGCTGGTTCTCCGCGACTCAGCGCCGGCGGCGGCGGACGCCACGATCGTCACGAGGCTCAGGCAAGCCGGGGCGGTGATCCTCGGCAAGACCAACATGGTGGAGTTCGCCTATTCGGGGCTTGGCCTCAATCCGCATTTTGGGACCCCTGGCAATGCGACCGATGCGAGCCTCGTGCCGGGCGGCTCGTCCTCGGGCGCGGGCGTGTCGGTGGCGGAGGGCACGAGCGAGATTTCCATCGGCAGCGACACCGGCGGATCGATCCGTATCCCGGCGGCGCTCAACGGCGTGGTCGGTTTCAAGCCGACGGCGCATCGCATCCCGCTGACAGGCGCCTTTCCCCTGTCCTACACGCTGGATTCACTCGGCCCCCTGGCGCGCTCGGTCGCGGCATGCGCGGACACTGATGCGGTCCTGGCCGGCGAGACGCCGGTTCCGCTGCTTGTGCCGTCATTGGCAGGTCTGCGCGTCGGTATCCCGCGAGGGCGCTTGTTCGGCGAGATCGATTCCACCGTCGAGGAGGCATTCGGACGTGTCGAGAGGGTCCTCGCCGGCGCCGGCGCTAGCCTCCAGGACTTCTCGATTGAAACGTTGCTGCAGGAGATGCGGGACGCGACCGCGGCCGCGTCGTTTGCATCCATCGAGGCGTCCGCCGTTCACGCCGACTGGATCGACGCCCGCGCGGCCGAGATCGATCCGCTGGTGCGCAAGTCGATCGTGCGAAGCGGGAAGATCACCGCAGCCGTCTATATTCGAATGCTGCGCCGCCGGAACGAACTCGTCGCCGCCATGGACCAGCACCTGTCCGGCATCGACGTGCTGATGCTGCCGACCACGCCGGTGACGGCGCCTCCCATCGCCCCGCTCCTGACGGACGATGCCCTGTATCACCGCACCGATTGGCTGCTGCTGCGAAATCCCATGGTGGCCAATCTGTTCGATCTCACCAGCATCACGCTCCCGATCCCCGAAACGCCGCGCCCGGTCGGTCTCATGCTGATGGCGCGCCATGGAGAGGATCGCCGCCTGCTGGAGATCGCCGCAGCGATCGAGCGCGCGATGCCCGCGTGATGCATCGACGGGCGTCGCCTGGACGTTATCCACCGGCAAGGATTCACATTCGTCGCGAACGTGGGTAGACTCGCGATCGTTGCGGAGTCGTCGCATGTTCATGATGCATTTCGCCGGATGACGGCGTCGACCAAAGGTTCGATCAAAACGCTCACCGATCAGCTGCTGGCGGTTGTGGAAATTCTCTCGGCTCAGAATCACGAACTCGAAATCCTGAAGCGGCGTTGCTCGCGCCTGGAGGAAAACGACCAGGCGGCGATGGTCGCCTTTACGACATTTTTTCATATTCTATCGGCGAGCAATGTCTCGGATCTCGATTCGATGGCGAGCGTCTTCGGCGGCATCATCGACGAGGCAGGTTCGCTCGATCTTCCCTCCGATTCCGTGACATTCCTGCGTTCGATCGAGAGAATGCTTCGAACGCAGCATAGGATCGACGCGGGGGCAAACGGCCAAGGATTGTTGTCAGCTCAGGAGAGTTAGCGATGCCGCTTCTGACAGAAGCCGTACAGGAAGCCAATGTGACGATCGAAGGTATTCTCTCGCGGCTCGAGCGAAGCCCGGACAGCGAGGCGGGTCTCGGCGACCTGCGTTCGCAAATTCTGAGCATTCTCTGGCTCGTGGAGCGCGACCCCGGCATCGAGGCGGCGGCGGACGATCTCTTCAACGCCGCGACGGCGGTCGTTCGGGTGGTGGACGACGGCGATTCGGGCGTTCGGCACAAACGCATCATGAACGAGGCGAACCTGCGCTTCCGCGAACGGTTGCGCACCGCGACCCCAAGTCAGCAGGCGCTGAAACTCGGACTCACGGGAGCGGCCACCGCCAGATAGCGCGTTGCCATTGCGATGCGATGCCGGGACGGGTTCGATTGCAGGGCGCCAAGGGCGGGTGTAGCATCAATCCCAGCAGCCGCGCGTCTGACCGCCGCTTGGCGAATGCCGACCAATTTGCGCGCGGTAACAGCGTGACAGGAGGTCCGCTATGGCCATCGCACCGAGGCTCCAACGTTTTCTGAACGATCAGGGTTTGAAATACGATGTGGTCGCGCACACGCCCACCATGTCGTCAATCGGCACCGCCCATGCGGGACATATCCCGGAGGACCGCTTGGCCAAAGGCATCATCCTGAGCGACGGGGATCGCTACATGATGGCCGTCCTGCCGGCATCTCATCAGCTTCGGCTGTCGGATCTGCGCGTCGAACTCGGGCAGGAGGTCCGGCTCGCGAGCGAGGAAGAGGTCGAGGATATCTTCGTGGATTGCGCGCGAGGCGCGGTCCCCCCGGTGGGGGCCTGCTACGGACTGGACGTGATCATCGATAACAGTCTGAACGACGGATCGGATTTTTATCTTGAGGGGGGCGATCATGCGACCTTGGTCCACATGACGGGCCAGGAATTCGCGCGCCTCAATCCACGGGCCCAGCATGGCTCATTCAGCACCCGCCATTAGGCTGCGGGAGGGCGCGAGCGGGATGCCGCCCCGAGGGCATGAGGTATCAGGGCCGGCGCAGCGAGCGCGAACTTGCGCTCAACTGATCCCACCGGGCGTTCAGGCAATCGCAAGCCGCCCCGGAGGGCGGCTTGCGAGCGAGGCGCCGGGATGGCCGGCGCCTGCAGTTTCAATCAGGCTGATTGCAAATTGGTGGCGGATTCCTTGCCGGACCGACGATCCTGCTCGACCTCGTAAGAGATCTTCTGACCCTCGACCAAACCGCGCATTCCAGCGCGTTCCAGGGCGCTGACGTGGACGAAAACGTCCTTGCCGCCTGTATCGGGCTGGATGAATCCATAACCCTTTTGGTCGTTATACCACTTCACCGTACCAGTAGCCATTTGATGTCTCTAAGCCCTTATCTATGCGTGACGCGCCATACCGTGCAGCGTGTTGGGCATAAACGTCAAGAGTAGAACCTCCGGATTGACGCATCTCCTTGCTCCCGCCGCTGGGCCGGAAACGCATTTCCGGATGAAAACAGGCGAAGGAACCTCCATCGCGGCGAGCCCGTCCCCGGTCTGACGAAGCGCCGGAAGCCCCTCGGAACGCTCCAATCCGCCCAATCCTCGACGATTCCGGCCTCAAGGTTAGTGGCGGGATTGCCTGGGAACCGAAGGGTTCTTGTGATGAAAACGGCCCCCCGCATCAGTCGGACATGGACCAACGTCACTTTGCGGCAAGCTTGCGGCCGGACAACACAGAGCCCGGTGAGAAATGTTGAGAAGCGCCGCGGACAAAGATATTCCGGCTTCGCCCCTCGCTATTTCAATATCCGAAACGCTGATCTGGACTTCCGACAGAACAGAAAGTCATCCCGATGCTTCGCTCCCGCGCCGTATTTTCGCGTTTGTGACCTCCAGCCGCCCGGCGATCCAGAACATCGTCCCACGCGCGCCGGACGGCGCATCATCGGAGAGGTTTTGACGGCCAGCGAAATGGAAAACAGCCAAAGAACAACTTGACCGAATGCCATGATTGGAAGATGTAGGACCCTTGGCCCGAAGATAAACTTGGAAATACGATGAACGTACTCGAACCGCAGCTGCCCGATCTCACAGAGCTCACCGCCGACATCGTCTCGGCCTATGTGGCGAACAACTCCGTGGCTCGCGGCGATCTCGCCGAGGTCATCGTGTCYGTCTACGGTGCCCTTCACAATCTGACCGCGCCCGCCCAGCCCGCGCCGCCCAAGCAGGAGCCGGCCGTCGCGGTCCGCCGATCGGTAACCCCGGACTTCATCTTCAGCCTCGAAGACGGCAAACCCTACAAGACCTTGAAGCGTCACCTGGGAATTCTCGGCATGACGCCTGCGCAATATCGCGAGAAGTGGGGCCTTCACTCGGATTACCCGATGGTCGCCGCCAATTACGCGAAGCGCCGCTCGGATCTCGCCAAGAGCCTTGGCCTCGGCCAGATCCGCAAGAAAGGCGCTGCCCCCAAGGCTGTCGGGTCGGAGAGCATCAGCGCCGGCGCGGCCAAGCCCAAGGCCCGCGCGGCGAAGAAAGCCAAGGCCAAAGCCTAGGCCACTACGCTTTCAATCGAACGGCCCGGACGTCCGGGCCGTTTTTTTGTGCAATGATGTTCTGCCTGTGTGAGAGCCGGGTCGTGACTGTTCTCCGACATGCGCAGCGGGCTGTACCTAAAGTCCCGCGATCGAAGGCTCCCCGGCACCCTCCTCGACGAGTCCCATAAGCACCGCGAGGCGGGTTCGTGCCCGGTTCACACGGCTCTTGACGGTGCCCACCGCGCAATTGAGCGTCTCGGCGGCTTCCTCATAGGTCAGTCCGTCGGCACCCACCAGCATGATGGCGGCGCGTTGGTCGGACGAGAGTTGGGCCAGTGCCGACTGGAGGTCCTGGATCGCCAGCCTGTCATCCTGGTCCGGAATCGTGACCAGCGTGGCGGCGTGATACCCGTCCGCATCTTCCACCTCGCGGCCCTTCGTGCGGTGAGAGGTAAAGAAGCTGTTGCGGAGAATCGTGAAGAGCCAAGCCTGCATGTTGGTGCCCTCCTCGAAACCCTCCCGCCGGCTGAGAGCCCGCAGGACGGTGTCCTGCACGAGGTCCTCGGCCCGGTCCGCGTTGCGGGTCAGGGAGATCGCGAAGGCGCGAAGCGATGGAATGCTGCTCATGATGCCATCGACGAAGACCTGGCTGACCGGCTCCTGGTGGGCGCGGATGATCTGGCTGGTCCTGGCGATCAATTGCGCCATGTGCCGGGGCACCCGCTGGTCGACCGGGTTCCCGTAGATGGCGCGGAGTTCGTCTCCGAGATGATCCTGCACATAGCGGCTCAACGAGCCAAGGCGGGAGGCAGGAATGTCGGTATCGCTTGTCATGCTACTCATCCGAGCTCTTTGCAGGGGCATGGCTTGTTGCAGTGTCGAGTGGCAGGTCGACCCCCCATTCTGCACCGGAACCCTCATAGTCATTTAGAATTATGTGATCAGCTTGGAAACATCCCAGCAGGCCTCAGCATTCGCGTTCCGCTTCGTGTCTCTACGCAACCTCGGTGTCAACCTGTCGTCTCCAAGCTGAGCCACAGATCTTCCTGTCAGAAGCGTTGCAGTTCAGACGCATTCCGCAATAGACAGTGGTATGCGACCATGATCCATATAATGCTCATTGCAGCTGATCAGCACATTAATAGTGCGTTCACGTTTCGTTAATAATTCTATCTTTGGAAATTTCAGAATTGATCGAAAATTAAGCTGAACCTTTTGGTATCGAAATGTGTTTTGCTCCACGGAATACATACGTTCCTCTAGGAGATGAACATGTCGAAGAAATTTCTGATGATCGCCGCCCTTGCTTGTGTCGCGTCCACCGGCGCTCTGGCTCAGGGCGGCGGCGTCGCGGCCGGCGCCGCCACGGGCGCTGTCGGCGGAGCAGTCGTGGGCGGCCCGATCGGCGCTGCCGTGGGCGGTGTCGCGGGAGCAATCGTCGGCGGCATCGCCGATCAGCAGCAGCCGCAATTCCGCCAGTACGTGGTGACCCAGAAGGCTCCGTCCTACACATATGCTGAGGAAGTGCGCGTCGGCGCCGTTCTGCCGGCACAGGGCGTCACCTATTACGAAGTCCCGGCCGACTACAAGGTTCAGGGCTACCGCTACACGGTCGTGAACGACACGCCCGTGCTGGTTGATCCGGGCACACGCCGCATCGTCCAGATCGTTCGCTAACGGAAGAGATGGTCTGCTGGCTCTGAAAAGAGCCGGCAGAGCTCTCGACTGTAAACAGAGCCGCTATCGCCCCCGCGATGGCGGCTTTGTCTTGTGGCGCGACTCTCTGGCATGATATCGCGGCGCTCGGGTCCGCATCCTCCAGCGCGTGGTGACAATGAGCAATCCCCCAGAAATCGTTCTTATCACCAGCCCTCTCGAGGTCGAGTATGTTGGGCGCATTCGCGCCATAGCGCCGGACCGGCTCGACGTGATCTTTGAGCCGGACCTTCTCCCGCCCTCTCGTTACCTGGGGGATCACGAAGGAGAGGAGGCGTTCCGGAGGACGGGCGCGCAGGAGGCTCGCTGGCGCGATGCCCTCGCCCGCGCGACGATCCTATGGGACTTTCCGTCGGGCGCGGAAGACGAGGGCGGTCTCGCACTCGCGCCCAATGTTCGCTGGGTCCAGACGACCAGTTCGGGCGTGGGGCAACGCGTCCATGCTCTCGGGCTTGCAGACAGCGACCTCATCGTCACGACCGCCCGCGGCGTCCACGCCAGCGCGCTCGCGGAATTTGTGTTTCTCGTGCTTCTCGGCGACACCAAGGATCTGAGGCGCCTTCAGCGCGATCAGGCGGCGAAACGCTGGGATCGGTATTGCGGCGGGAGCCTTGCGGGCAAGACGATCACGATCGTCGGCGCAGGGCAGATCGGCGCCCGCATCGGCGCCATTGGGCAGGCCTTCGACATGAACGTCGTCGCGGTGGTGAACCATCCGGCACCGGAGCGTCGTGGGGAATTGTTCGCCCACGAGGTTTGCGGACAGTCCCAGTTGAAAGAGGCGGTCGGCAAGGCCGATTACGTCGTGCTGTCGACCCCGCATACCCCCCGGACGGACCGCATGATCGATCGGGAGGTGATCGCGTCCATGAAGCGCGGCGTTGTTCTGGTCAATATTGCGCGCGGTCGCGTGGTGGACGAGGACGCCATGATCGCGGCCCTGATCGACGGACACATCCGATTCGCCGGCCTCGACGTGACGACCGTCGAGCCCCTGCCGCCCGAATCGCCGCTCTGGACCCTCCCGAATGTGCTGATCAGCCCCCACTCAGCGAGTACCGACCCCGACGAGAATAGAAAAATCACCGACATCTTCTGCAAGAATATTCGGCACTTTCTCGAAGGACATGTGGAGCGGATGGTGAACCGCCTCGACAAGCAGCGGATGTACTGAGCGCAGGGCAGGACAAGCGGCTGACGCGACGCTGCGTGCGCTGGGCGAGCGGCCTGCAACATCTAAAAGGCACAAAAAAGGGCAGTGATGCTGTCCTTTTCACCTTGCAAAAGGTCGAGGTGAAACCTACCTGTTTGGAATGCGGCAAGGCGATTGGCGTTGTCCTGCCGCTGCCCTTCTTGGGCGTTTCCTCCCTAAACTTCGGGCCGCTCGCAAGGGCGGCCTTTTTTTGGGTCGAGGGTGGTCAGGCAGGGAGTTCGTCAGTGACGACCTTGAAGGTCACGAGCTCGGACGCGCCGAACCCCGTCGATATCGCCACATCGGTCGCGTCGCGCCCGGTGGCCATCAAAATCCGGCCGATCCGCGGCGTGTTGTGTCGGGCGTCGAACGTGTACCATCGCCCGCCGAGATAGACCTCGAACCACGCGCTGAAATCCATGGGGTCGTCCACGGGCGGAATTCCAATGTCTCCCAGATACCCGGTGCAATAACGCGCCGGAATGTTCATGCAGCGGCAGAGCGCGATGGCCAGATGGGCGAAGTCGCGACACACGCCCTGGCGCTCGACAAACCCGTCATGGGCCGTCCGCGTCGGGCTTGCCTTCTGGTAGTCGAACGCGATCCGGTCATGGACGAAGTCACAGATGGCCTGAACCCGGGGCCAACCGGACGGCGTTTTTCCAAACATTTCCCACGCGAGGTCGGCGAGGCGCTGGGTATCGCAATAGCGGCTGCCCAGGAGGTAGACGAGCACCTCGGCCGGCAGGTCGTTGACGTCATGCTGATGCGCCGAAGGGGCGACCTCGTCCGGGCGCCCGGTATCGGCGATGACGAAGTTGCTGTGGAGGGTGATGTCGCCTCCGGGAGCCACCAGCCTCAGGCACCGATTGCCGAAGCCGTCTCGGTAGGTTTCGGAGGGGACGTCGGGGGTAACCTGGATTCGGTCCGGGGTGACGAGATCGGGCTCGCGCGAGGGGTGGACATTCAGGAGGAAGATGAAAGGCGTCGGTGCAGCGCATCTCAGAGTGATGGTAAAGCCGGCTCTGATTCGCATGGGTGCCTTCCTCATCTTTCGACAGCTTAACGCCTCCACGCCCTAATTTGTTACCCGAACCTGCCTCTTTTACAGCGGGCCGGCCCGTCGCAATGCTTCTTCTTCGCGCACGCTGACCTCTACCGTCATGCCGAGGCTGTCATCGGGTTTTCCGACCCAGGTGCCCGAGAGCGGGATTGCCTGCCGGGGATCGCGCGCCACCGCGATCCTGATGAGATCCCGGTTGCCGATGATGCCGTTGGTCGGGTCGAACTCCACCCACCCGGCTCCCGGCAGGTAGACTTGGCACCAGGCATGCGTCGAGCCACCTCCAAGATAAGACTCGTCGGAACCGGCAGGGCTGTAGATATAGCCGGACACGAAGCGGGCTGCGAATCCGAGGCAGCGCGCCGCCTCCATCATCAAGACCGCGAAGTCGCGGCAGGTGCCCCTACCCCGGCTGAGGGTCGTGATCGGATCCTGCGTACCCTTCTCGCTGCGACGCTCATACGCCAGACTTTCCTTGATGCCGTAAGTCACGGTCATGAGAAGCTCGCTGGTGCTGTTGATCGTCCCGCGTTTCACAAAACGCTGCACCCAATGGTGGAGGCGGCGGTCCGGATCGAGGAATTGCGGCTCCACCAGGCGCATCAGATCCGGCATTTCCTCCGAGCTGTAGGTGAACGGGTAGGTGCGCGCATAATCCTCCATCTGGAAGTCGGGCGTATTGGCCGGCACATGGTCGAGGGTGATGTTGGTTTCGAACCTCAGTTCGGAAGCGGGGCTCGTAAAGCGTGCAAGCGCGACGCAATTCCCGAACACGTCGTGAATCCAACGGAGGGACCCCTGATGCGGCGTGATCTCGATGCCTGCCCGGATCAGGCGCTGGTCGTAGCTGTCGCGCGGCCGGAACATGATCCGGTGTTCGCCGAACGAGACCGGGCGCTTGTAGCGATAGGTCGTGACGTGCCGGACGGACAGGATCGTCACGGCGCGAACCTGGCATTGCGCGAAAACATGACCCGGCAATCGGCGATCATCGACAGGATCTCATGGTGAGGGGTTCAAGGTCCCGGCGGCAGCTCCTGGCAAGGCCCTGCCGAAAAACGCCTGGTGGAGCTGAGGGGAATCGAACCCCTGACCTCTGCAGTGCGATTGCAGCGCTCTCCCATCTGAGCTACAGCCCCGGTCAGTGTCGTGACCAAGCGGCGAAACTTTTAGGCCTCGGGCCTCGACCCTGTCAATCGGTGCACAAAGACCCCCCGCTGAATCGCCGGCCAACGCCGTCAATCCGTCCATTGGGTTGTTCCGGGGGGCGAGGGGGGTTACATGAGCAACGTCCGACCCCCGCGAGATCCCCATGCGCGCCTTGCTCGAAATCATCCTGATGGCCTTGCAGCTCTACGTCTATCTCATCGTCGCGTCGGCGATCTTGAGCTGGCTGGTGGCCTTCAACGTCGTGAATACCCGGAGCGACGTCGTCCGCTCGATCTGGAATTTCCTCGACGCCGTCACTGAACCGGCCCTGAGACCCATCCGCAGCATCCTGCCCAATCTCGGCGGCGTGGACATCTCGCCCGTGATCCTGATCCTGGTCATCATCTTCATCCAGAAGCTGATCCAGGATTATCTGATGCCCATCGCCTTCTAGGGCCTTGCTTTGCCCTGGAGACCCTGCGCCGAGGGGCTTGAGATTCGGGTGCGCGTGACGCCCCGTGGGGGGCGTGACGCCATCGACGGAATCGAGACGCTCTCGAATTGCGAGCGGGTCTTGAAGGTGAGAGTTCGCGCCGTGCCGGAAGACGGCGCCGCCAACGAGGCCGTCGGGCGGCTTCTTGCCCAGGCCCTGCGGCTCCGTCCCTCGGCGGTTCGGTTGCGGGCGGGAGCGACGGCGCACCTGAAGATCTTTTTCCTCGAAGGCGATGCGCAGGATTTGACCGAGCGACTCGCCGCCCTGACAGGACAGAAATCATGAGCGCCACGATCATCGATGGAAAAGCCTATGCGGCGGGCCTCCGGTCGCGAATTGCCGAAGCGGTCGCGGCGCTCAAGAACAGGGACGTCACGCCGGGCCTGGCCGTGGTCCTGGTGGGGGAGGATCCGGCAAGTCAGGTCTACGTCAAGAACAAAGCGCGCCAGACCGTCGAGGTGGGGATGCGCTCCTTCGAGCATCGGCTCCCCGACGCCGCCAGCGAGGCGGACGTGCTGAATTTGGTGGCGAGGCTCAACGCCGACCCGGCGGTCGACGGAATCCTGGTCCAGCTTCCCTTGCCGCGACAGGTCGATGCCCAAAAGGTCATCGAGGCCATCGACCCCGCCAAGGACGTCGACGGCTTTCATCCCATCAATGCGGGACGGCTCATGACGGGAGTGCCCGGCTTCGTCTCATGCACGCCCCTCGGATGCCTTCTGCTCATCCGCTCGGTCCGGCCGGATCTCGCCGGTCTGGACGCGGTGGTGATCGGGCGTTCGAATATCGTCGGCAAACCCATGGCGCAGCTTCTCGTGAGCCAGAGCTGCACCGTGACCATCGCCCATTCGAAGACCCGCGATCTGGCCGAAGTCTGCCGCCGGGCGGATATCCTCGTGGCGGCGGTCGGGCGCCCCGGAATGGTGCGGGGGGACTGGATCAAGCCAGGCGCCGTCGTGATCGACGTGGGCATCAACCGGGTCGCCTATCCCGAAGCCGGCGAAGGCAGGACGCGGCTGGTGGGCGACGTGGCATACGCGGAAGCCGCCGAGGTCGCATCGGCGATCACGCCGGTGCCGGGCGGCGTCGGGCCGATGACCATCGCGTGCCTCCTGCGCAACACGCTCGAGGCCGCCTGCCTGCGGCGCGGCCTGCCGATGCCGCCGGTGGATGTCACAGGCTGACTTCAGGCGCCTTTGCGCAGCTGCTCCACGAGCCGCAGGGCCGAGGGTGGCAGTTCGGCGAGCGCGCGAACGCACAGGGTCAGATCCCGCGCAGCCCAGAAATCCTCCAGCGCCACGGCCTTGATGGCGGTGGTGCGGGTGGCGCGCAGGGCGGTGGTCTCGGGAACGATGCCGAGGCCGACGCCGGCTTCCACCATGCGGCAGACCGCATCGAAGCTGCGCAGCTGTACTCGCAGCCGAAGCGGCTTGCCGATGCGCCCCGCCTTGTCGGCAAGAAAACGCTGGAGCGCGCTGGCGCGGTCGAGACCGACGAAATCGTGGTCCAGCACTTCGGCGAATGCGATCCGCGGGGTTCCCGCAAGCGCATGTCCCACCGGCACAACCAGGACAAAGCGATCGCTGCGGAAAGGAAAGGTCTGGAGTCTCCCGGTATCGACGGTGCCGGCCACGATTCCGATATCGCCGACGCCCTCGGCGATCAGGCCGACGATCTCGTCGCTGAGCCGTTCCTCGAGATCGATGCTGACCTGCGGGTGTTCGGCCAGAAAGGCGCTCAGGGCCTCGGGCAGAAACTCCGTCAGCGCATTGGTGTTGGAGAGGATCCGGATCTGCCCGGCAAGCCCGCCCGTGTAGGTGCCGAGGTCCTCCCGCAGGCGCTCGGCCTGGGACAGAAGGGTCCGGGCGTGTTGAAGCAAGGTGCGTCCCGCCGGAGTGGTCACCACGCCCTGCCGACCGCGCAGGAGCAGAGGTGTGCCGAGAGACTTTTCCATGTTGCGGATGCGGGTGCTCGCGGCGGCCAACGCCAGATGGGCCCGTTCGGCGCCGTGGGTAATGCTTCCCGCCTCCACCACGTGGCGAAACAGCCGAAGATCGGTAAGATCGAACTGCATGGCTTCCTTCGTGAACCGCGAAGCCAGATAAGAATAATTAAAAATTGCCTCAAGAGCGGAGATGAAAGAGACTTCGCGACTGACGAAGTTTACTCACTATCATCCCTGTCGCCAAACGCTGATTGCGGCGTCGCGGTGGTTCAGATACGAAATCTTCCAAACTGCGCGATCAGGAGCGAATGCCATGGCTGAGGCAAAGGTGACCCAACGGCCGCTATCACCGCATCTTCAAGTCTACCGCTGGACATGGACGATGGCGATGTCGGTCTTCCACCGGGTCACCGGCACCGGGCTCTATTTCGGCATCGCGCTTTTGGCGATCTGGCTGGTGGCGCTGGCGGCGGGACCCGATGCCTTCGAGGCGGTGCAGTGGTTCTTCGGATCGCCGATCGGATTGCTGGTGCTGTTCGGCTACACCTGGGTCCTGATGCACCACATGCTGGGCGGCGTTCGCCATCTGGTGTGGGACACCGGGACCGCCATGGGGCCGGGCACCCGCATGGCCATGGCCCGCTTTACCCTGATCGCGTCGATCGCGCTGACGATCGCGATCTGGTTCGTCGCCTCGCTGATTTTCTGAAGGAGAGAGTTCATGGCCGACAATCGAGTGTCCATGCGGACTCCGCTCTCTCGCGTGCGGGGGCTCGGCGCCTCCGGTCACGGTGTCGAACATTGGTGGCTGCAGCGGGTCACGGCGATCGCCAACATCCCGTTGATCGTCGCGTTCGTCATCATCGTGGCGGCCCTTTCCGGCAGTTCCTACGCGGAGGCGATCGATCTGATTTCCCACCCGCTGATTGCCATCATCCTGGCACTGGCGGTGATTTCGGTTTGCCTGCACATGCGTCTCGGCATGCAGGTCATCATCGAAGATTACGTTCATGACGCGGGCCTGAGGCTCATGGCCCTGATTGCGAACACCTTCTATGCGGCGATCATCGCCGTCGCCTGCCTGTTCGCGATCCTCAAGGTCAGCCTCGGCCGAATCCTGCTTTAAGGAGCTTTTCTCAAATGGCCCAAGCAACCAACGGGGCTGCCGTCAACGGCAAGGCCTACACGATCGTCGATCACACCTTTGACGTGGTGGTCGTGGGTGCCGGCGGCGCCGGGCTTCGCGCCACGGTCGGCTGCTCGCAGGCGGGACTTCGCACAGCCTGCGTGTCGAAAGTGTTCCCGACGCGCTCGCACACGGTTGCGGCGCAGGGCGGCATCTCGGCCTCGCTCGGCAATATGGGGCCGGATGACTGGCGCTGGCACATGTACGACACCGTCAAGGGGTCGGATTGGCTGGGCGATCAGGATTCCATCGAATATCTGTGCCGGAACGCCCCGGACGCCGTCTATGAGCTGGAACATTGGGGCGTGCCGTTCTCCCGCACCGACGAGGGCAAGATCTATCAGCGCCCGTTCGGCGGCATGACCACCGATTACGGCAAGGGCACGGCCCAGCGCACCTGCGCGGCGGCGGACCGGACCGGCCACGCGATCCTTCATACCCTCTACGGGCAGGCGGTGCGCAACAACACCAACTTCTTCATCGAGTATTTCGCGCTCGACCTCATGATGAACGAGGAGGGACGCTGCGTCGGCGTCGTGGCGCTCGATCAGACCACCGGCCAGATCCATCGCTTTCGCGCCAAGATGACGATTCTCGCCACCGGCGGCTACGGACGCGCGTATTTCTCCGCCACCTCGGCGCATACCTGCACGGGCGACGGCAACGCCATGGTGCTGCGCGCCGGCCTGCCGCTGCAGGACATGGAATTCGTGCAGTTCCATCCCACCGGCATCTACGGCGCGGGCTGCCTCATCACCGAAGGCGCGCGCGGCGAGGGCGGCTATGTGACGAATTCGGAAGGCGAGCGCTTCATGGAGCGCTACGCGCCATCCGCCAAGGACCTCGCGTCGCGCGATGTGGTGTCGCGCGCCATGACGATGGAGATCCGCGCGGGCCGTGGGGTCGGGCGCAACAAGGACCACATCTACCTGCATCTCGACCATCTCGACCCGAAGATCCTGCACGAGCGTCTTCCGGGCATCTCGGAGAGCGCCAAGATCTTCGCGGGCGTCGACGTCACCAAGGAGCCGATCCCCGTCCTGCCGACGGTCCATTACAATATGGGCGGCATCCCGACGAATTATCACGGCGAGGTGCTGACGCTGAAGAACGGCAACCCCGATACGGTGGTGCCGGGCCTGATGGCGCTGGGCGAAGCGGCCTGCGTGTCTGTACACGGCGCCAACCGCCTCGGCTCGAACTCGCTGATCGATCTCGTGGTGTTCGGCCGAGCGGCCGGTTTGCGCTGCGCTGAAATCCTGACGCCCAACGACAAGCATGCGGATCTCCCCAAGAACGCCGACGAACTGGCCTTGTCGCGCCTCGATCGGTTCCGCCACGCCAATGGCGGCACGCCGACCGCGCAGCTTCGCCTCGAGATGCAGAAGACCATGCAGAACAATTGCGCGGTTTTCCGCACCGGCGAGGTGCTCGCGGAAGGCCGGGATCTCATCCACAAGGTCTGGAGCGGCGCCGGCGACATCAAGGTCACGGACAGGTCGCTGATCTGGAACAGCGACCTGCTCGAGACGCTAGAATTCGACAACCTCATCGGCCAAGCCGTCGTCACGATGGAAGGCGCGCTCAACCGCGAGGAATCGCGCGGCGCCCATGCCCGCGAGGACTTCCCGAACCGCGACGACGAAGGCTGGATGAAGCACACGCTCGTCTGGCTCGACGATCATTCGCACAAGACGGCGATCGATTACCGTCCGGTGCATACCTACACCATGTCGAACGAGATCCAGTACATCGAGCCCAAGGCTCGGGTGTACTGACAACTGACCGTCAGCCCGGCACGTCGACAAGAGGATCAAGATGGCTCAGTTCCAACTTCCCAAGAATTCGCGCTACACCGAAGGCACGTCGTGGCCGAAGCCGGCCAATTCGAACAATGTGCAGGAATTCCGCATCTATCGCTGGAACCCGGATGACGGGGCCAATCCGAAGATCGATACCTATTATGTCGATCGGGACGATTGCGGGCCGATGGTTCTCGATGCGCTGATCTGGATCAAGAACAACGTCGATCCGACGCTCACCTTCCGCCGCTCCTGCCGCGAAGGCATCTGCGGCTCCTGCGCCATGAACATCATGGGCGAGAACACGCTCGCCTGCA
This sequence comes from Microvirga sp. P4_A5, assembly GCF_056402495.1. Lineage (NCBI taxonomy): Bacteria > Pseudomonadati > Pseudomonadota > Alphaproteobacteria > Hyphomicrobiales > Methylobacteriaceae > Microvirga > Microvirga sp. P4_A5. The sequence continues at coordinate 34,801 of NZ_JBFUHH010000012.1, forward strand.
CGCTCGGGATCGACGATTGCAAGACCGGGAGTGTGAAGATCTATCCGCTGCCCCACATGCCGGTCCTCAAGGATCTGGTGCCGGATCTGACCACCTTCTTCGCCCAGCACGCCTCGATCGAGCCATGGCTGCAGACGGACACGCCGGAACCCGAGAAGGAATGGCGCCAGACGCCGGAGGAGCGCTCCAAGCTCGACGGACTCTACGAGTGCATTCTCTGCGCCTGCTGTACGACGTCCTGCCCCAGCTATTGGTGGAACGGCGAGCGCTTCCTCGGGCCGGCAGCGCTTCTCCAGGCCTATCGGTGGCTCATCGACAGCCGCGACGAGGGCACCGGCGGGCGCCTCGACAACCTGCATGATCCATTCAGGCTCTATCGCTGCCATACGATCATGAACTGCGCCAATACCTGCCCCAAAGGTCTCAACCCCGCCAAGGCCATCGCCGAGATCAAGAAGATGATGGTGGCGCGGACCGTGTAACGGCCGCGGGCTAGGCAACGTTTTCGTAATATTGTAGCGATTCAGAATCGGCGGCTGTGGCCTGCCGTGGGACTGGGGCCCACGACGGAACAAACTGCCTCGCTGAAGCTTCTCCGCGACAGGCTTGGCTTGACACAGCCATGATTGCTGCCATTTCACGAAGCTGGACTATGATCGAGGGAACGATGAGCCGTCATATTCTCGCCTCCGTTGCTGCGCTGTGCGCCATTCTGGCTGTCGGGGCCTGTTCGTCGGCCCGCGTCGGAGGCTATGGCGGCCAGCCGGTGCGGAGCGCCGCCGCTGCCCCGACCATGACCATGGAACAGCCGATCGAGGCGGTGCCTTCGGCTCCCGTAACGTCAGAACCGCTCGCGCCCATCGAGGGACAACCGCTTCCCCCCATCGGCGGAACCTTGCCGCCCCCGTCCTCGCCAACCGATATGGCGAGCCTTCCCCCGGTCTCCGCGCCGGAGACTCCGGCGCCCGCGCCCGTCGCCACGACCCGCACCGCGATGGTGGGCAACTGGACGGCCAAGGACGCGTCCGGCGGTTCCTGCCGCATTCAGCTCTCGAGCTCGCCGGCCCTTGATCTCTATCGCGCCTCGGCGTCCGGATGCGCCAATCAGGACCTTTCGAAGATCAATGCGTGGGATTTCCGAAACGGCGAGGTCTACCTCTACCAGCAGGGCGGTTCGGTCGCGGCCCGCTTGAGAGGTTCGTCGGGTTCTTTGAACGGTGTGCTGGCGAAATCCGGCGCGCCCCTGACGCTGGCCCGGTAAGCGTTTGCGCTTCGAGGCGCAGGACGCTAATCGGTCCTCCGTGACCGACCGAAAACACATCTCCCCGAAATCCATCTCCGCGCGCTATGACGCCCTCGTCCGCGAGGGCGCCATCGAGCGCGATCCGGCTCAAGTCGCGCTCCTGCGTCATCTCGAAACCCTCGCCGAAGGGCTGAGCGGCTACCGGCTCGCGCGCAAGACGAGCGCGCTCGGATGGTTGTTCGGAAAGCGAAACGCCACGCCGCCACGCGGGCTCTACGTCTGGGGCTCGGTCGGACGTGGCAAGACCATGTTGATGGACCTGTTCTTCGAGGCGCTCCCGGTCCACCGCAAGCGCCGCGTTCATTTTCATGCCTTCATGGCCGATGTTCATGAGCGCATTCACGCATGGCGCACACAGCTCAAGGCCGGGACGGTCAAGGGCGACGATCCGATCGGGCCCGTGGCGGCGTCCATCGCCGATGAGGCCTGGGTCCTCGCCTTCGACGAGTTCACCGTGACGGACATCGCCGATGCGATGATCCTCGGGCGCCTGTTCACGGCCCTTTTCGCCCAAGGCGTCGTCGTGGTGGCGACCTCCAACGTGGAGCCCGAGCGGCTCTATGAGGGCGGTCTGAACCGGACGCTGTTCCTGCCGTTCATCGCGCTTCTCCAAGAGCGCATGGCGGTGGTGCGCCTCGACGCGCGGGCGGATTTCCGCCTCGAGAAACTGGCGGGTGGCATGGTCTTCCACAGCCCGGCGGATCAACATTCACACGATGCGCTCACCAAGATGTTCCGAAGCATTTCCGGCCACGCCCATGGCAAGCCGATGGTTCTGACGGTGAAAGGCCATCCGGTCGAAATTCCGGAGGCCGCTGGCGGCGTGGCGCACTTTCGTTTCGGCGACCTCTGCTCGAAGCCGCTGGGCGCGTCCGACTACCTGGCGATCGCCGAGCGGTTCCACACGGTCATTGTGGAGGACATTCCCCGGCTCACCTTTGAGCGGCGCAACGAGGCCAAACGGTTCATCACACTCATCGATGCTCTGTACGACGCGCGCGTCAAACTTCTCGCCTCGGCCGAGGCGGAGGCGACCGCCCTCTATCAGGCCGATACTGGTCGGGAGGCTTTCGAATTCGACCGGACCGTGTCCCGGCTGATCGAGATGCGGTCGGAAGACTATCTGGCGCTCCCGCATGGACAGCCGGATTCGACCGGGTCCGGGCAGACGACGGGCCTCGTCGAGACATGAAGCGCCCGCGGGGGGACGCGGCGGACAGGCTGCTCGATGCCTCGATCCCGGCGGATGCGCGCCTTCTGACCATCGCGTCCGACCACCTCAAGCGTTTCGGCGCGCGGCACGTCACCGTCGTCAGCATCGCGGACGCGGCCGGCATGACCCACGCGAACGTCTACCGCTATTTTCCCTCTAAGGCGGCCCTCATCGATGCGGTGGCGGGGCAATGGCTGAAGCGGGTCGAGACGGTGATCGCCGCCATCGCGGATGCTCCCGATCCGGCGGACGACAAACTCGAACGGCTTCTCCAGGCCTGGGCCCGGACCCATCGGGACCTCCTGCGCGACGATCCGCATCTCTTCGACGTGTATTGCACCGCGACCGAGACCCGGCGATCCATCGTGCGGCGGCACCGCACGCGCATGCGCCAATTGACCGAGCGCGTCGTCGATGAAGGGATCGCTACGGGCAAATTCGAGACGCGGGATCGCGACCGCGCGGTGACTTTCGTCACCGATGTGACGTTCCGGTTCATCAACCCGCTGACGATCAGGCTCGATTCCGACATGCCGGACGACCTTGCCGATCTTCGGCTGGGGTCGCTTGTCCGCGCCACTCTGAGAACGTTGGCTAACGGCTACGTTTGAGTTTGTTACAAAATCAAAAATTTGTAACACAAAGTTTCGATCGTCGATATCTCCTTTAAGTGTTTGGAGAAATTGACGTAATCGACAAGCGCCAAGAAAACGCCGCTGCCCATCGAAGGCAACACTCTACCGTTTACCCTTTTGTCGGCTTGAAGGTGACCCATTTCTGAGTCAAACAGCGCCACGTTTTTTTGGCTCAATGCCTTCCAACACTCAAGGACAATCCATGGCCCGTCATAAGATTGCGCTCATTGGTGCTGGCCAGATCGGTGGCACGCTCGCCCATCTCGTCGGCTTGAAGGAACTGGGCGACGTCGTGTTGTTCGACATCGCGGAAGGCGTTCCCCAGGGCAAGGGCCTCGACATCGCCGAATCGGCTCCGGTCGACGGCTTCGACGCCAAGTACAAGGGCGCCAACGACTACGCGGACATTGCCGGCGCGGACGTGATCATCGTGACCGCGGGCGTGCCCCGCAAACCCGGCATGAGCCGGGACGACCTCATCGGGATCAATCTCAAGGTCATGGAAGCCGTCGGCAACGGCATCAAGCAGCATGCGCCCGACGCCTTCGTAATCTGCATCACCAACCCGCTCGACGCGATGGTGTGGGCGCTGCAGAAGTTCTCCGGCCTCAAGCCTGAAAAGATCGTCGGCATGGCCGGCGTGCTCGATTCGGCGCGGTTCCGGCATTTCCTCGCCGAAGAATTCAACGTCTCCGTCAAGGACGTCACCGCCTTCGTGCTCGGCGGCCATGGCGACGACATGGTGCCGCTGGTGCGTTACTCGACGGTTGCGGGCATTCCGCTTCCGGACCTCATCAAGATGGGCTGGACGACGCAGGAGAAACTCGACGCCATGGTCGAGCGCACCCGCAAGGGCGGCGGCGAGATCGTCAACCTCCTCAAGACCGGCTCGGCCTTCTACGCACCGGCCGCATCGGCGATTTCGATGGCTGAAAGCTACCTCCACGACAAGAAGCGGGTCCTGCCCTGCGCGGCTCACCTGTCGGGCCAGTATGGCGTGAAGGACATGTATGTGGGCGTGCCGATCGTCATCGGGGCGAACGGGGTCGAGCGTATCGTCGAGGTATCGTTCACCGGCGACGAGAAGGCCATGTTCGAGAAATCGGTGGCTTCCGTCCAGGGCCTCATCGACGCCTGCAAACAGATCAATCCGGCTCTGGCCTAAGGACGGATGGTGAGTGGCTCTCTTCACCATTCGCTACTCGCCATTCGCCATTCGCAATATTGAAAGCGCGAACACATGAACATCCATGAATACCAGGGCAAGGCTCTCCTGAAAGAGTTCGGGCTTCCCGTCTCGAAGGGCGTGGCGATCTTCTCCGCCGACGAGGCCGAAGCGGCGGCAAAGCAGCTTGGCGGACCGTTGTGGGTCGTCAAGTCCCAGATCCACGCGGGCGGCCGCGGCAAGGGCAAATTCAAGGAAGCGGCGGCGGGCGAAAAGGGCGGCGTGCGCTTGGCCAAGTCCATCGACGAGGTGAAGCAATTCGCGCGCGAAATGCTCGGAAACACGCTGGTCACCATCCAGACCGGCGAGGCGGGCAAACAGGTCAACCGCCTCTACGTCGAGGACGGCTCGGATATCGAGAGCGAGCTCTATCTGTCGATGTTGGTCGACCGCGCCACCGGCCGCGTCGCCTTCGTCGTGTCGACCGAAGGCGGCATGGATATCGAGGCGGTCGCGCACGACACCCCTGAGAGAATCCACACGTTCTCGGTCGATCCCGCGACCGGCATCATGCCCCATCACGGCCGCTTGGTCGCGAAAGTGCTGGGCCTGACCGGCCCTCTCTTGAAGGAAGCCGAAGACCTGGTGACGAAGCTCTATAACGGCTTTATCTCCAAGGACATGGAGATGCTCGAGATCAATCCGCTGATCGTCACCGCCGACGGCCACCTCAAGTGCCTCGACGCCAAGATCTCGTTCGATTCCAATGCGCTCTACCGGCATCCCGAGATCGTCGCCCTGCGCGATCTCACCGAGGAAGACGCCAAGGAAATCGAAGCCTCGAAATTTGATCTGGCCTACATCGCTCTCGACGGCACCATCGGCTGCATGGTCAACGGCGCCGGCCTCGCGATGGCGACCCTCGACATCATCAAGCTCTACGGCGAAGAGCCGGCGAACTTCCTCGATGTGGGCGGCGGCGCTTCGGAAGAGAAGGTGACGGCGGCGTTCAAGATCATCACGGCCGACCCGCAGGTGAAAGGCATTCTCGTCAACATCTTCGGCGGCATCATGAAGTGCGACGTCATCGCGCGCGGCGTGATCGCGGCTGTGAAGACGGTCGGGCTGCAGGTTCCGCTGGTCGTTCGCCTCGAAGGCACGAATGTCGAAGAGGGCAAGAAGATCATACGCGAATCCGGCCTCAACGTGATTCCGGCGGATGACCTTGACGACGCAGCGCAGAAGATCGTGTCCGCTGTCCGCGGCGGAAAGTAAGAGGCTCAGATGTCCATCCTCATCGACAAGAACACCAAGGTCATCTGCCAGGGCTTTACCGGCAAGAACGGCACCTTCCATTCCGAACAGGCGATTGCCTACGGCACCCGGATGGTCGGCGGCACGTCGCCCGGCAAGGGCGGCTCGACGCATCTCAACCTGCCGGTCTTCGACACCGTCATGGAGGCGCGCGAGGCGACGGGCGCCGACGCCTCCGTCGTCTACGTTCCGCCGCCGGGCGCGGCCGATGCAATCTGCGAGGCGATCCAGGCGGAGATCCCGCTCATCGTCTGCATCACCGAGGGCATTCCGGTGCTCGACATGGTGCGCGTGAAGCGTTCCCTCGAAGGCTCGAAGTCCAGACTTATCGGCCCCAATTGCCCGGGTATCGTGACGGCGGGCGAATCGAAGATCGGCATCATGCCGGCCAACATCTTCAAGCCAGGCTCGGTCGGCATCGTGTCCCGCTCCGGCACGCTCACCTATGAGGCCGTGTTCCAGACCACCAACGAGGGCCTCGGCCAGACGACGGCGGTCGGCATCGGCGGCGATCCGGTCAAGGGCACGGAATTCATCGAGATGCTCGACATGTTCCTCTCCGATCCCAAGACACTGTCGATCGTGATGATCGGCGAAATCGGCGGATCGGCCGAAGAGGAAGCGGCTGAGTTCATCGCCCGGGAGGCCAAGAAGGGCCGCAAGAAGCCGATGGTCGGGTTCATCGCGGGCCGCACGGCGCCTCCGGGCCGCCGCATGGGCCATGCGGGCGCGATCATCTCGGGCGGCAAGGGCGGCGCGGAAGACAAGATCGCCGCCATGGAGGCCGCGGGCATCCGCGTGTCGCCGTCACCGGCGCGCCTTGGAAAAACCCTCGTCGAGGTTCTCAAGGGCCAATAACCATTCGTTGATCGCCCCGGCGCTACATGGGGCGATCAATTCGTTCATTTGGATCGAGTATTGCCATGGCACGCCAGGACGCCAACGAAACGTTCCTCAACACCGCTTTCCTATACGGGGCGAACGCGCCGTATATCGAGGAGCTCTATGCACGCTTCCAGAAGGACTCCGGTTCGGTGGATGCGGAGTGGCAGGCGTTCTTCGCGGCATTGAACGATGACCGGCAAGCGGTCGAGCAGAGCGCGCGTGGCGCGTCCTGGAAGAAGCCCAACTGGCCGATCGCCGCGAACGGCGAACTCGTCTCCGCCATGGACGGCAACTGGGCGCAGGTCGAGAAGGTCGTCGGCGACAAGATCAAGGCAAAAGCCGAAGCCAAGGGCGGTCCTATCGACCAGGCCGAGGTTCTCCAGGCAACCCGCGATTCCATTCACGCCATCATGCTCATTCGGGCCTACCGCGTGCGCGGACACCTGCACGCGAAGCTCGATCCGCTTGAGATCAATCCCCGCCCCAACGACCAGGAACTGCACCCGTCGCATTACGGATTCACGGAGGCTGACTGGGACCGCAAGATCTTCCTCGATAACGTGCTGGGGCTCGAATTCGGCACCATCCGAGAAATCGTCGCGATCCTAGAGCGCACCTATTGCCAGACGCTCGGCGTGGAGTTCATGCACATCTCCGATCCCGCCGAGAAGGCGTGGCTGCAGGAGCGGATCGAAGGCCCGGACAAGGAAATCACCTTCACGCGGGAGGGCAAGCGCGCGATCCTCAACAAAATCGTCGAGGCCGAAGGCTTCGAGAAGTTTCTCGACGTGCGCTACACAGGCACCAAGCGTTTCGGCCTCGACGGCAGCGAATCGCTGATCCCGGCGCTCGAGCAGATCATCAAGCGCGGCGGAAATCTGGGCTGCAAGGAAATCGTCCTCGGGATGGCCCATCGCGGCCGCCTGAACGTGCTGACGCAGGTGATGGGCAAGCTCCACCGCGCACTCTTTCACGAATTCAAGGGCGGCTCCTTCGCACCCGACGATGTGGAGGGATCGGGCGACGTGAAATATCACCTGGGCGCATCGAGCGACCGGACGTTCGACGACAACAACGTCCACCTGTCGCTCACCGCGAACCCGTCGCATCTCGAAATCGTCGACCCCGTGGTGCTGGGCAAGGTTCGCGCCAAGCAGGACCAGCATGGCTGCGCCCCCGACAACCGCACGGCCGTGATGCCGCTGCTGATCCACGGCGACGCAGCCTTCGCCGGGCAGGGCGTCGTGGCGGAGTGCCTCGGCCTCTCGGGCCTTCGCGGTCACCGGACCGGTGGGTCGATCCACTTCATCATCAACAATCAGATCGGTTTCACGACCGATCCGCGATTCTCGCGCTCGTCACCCTATCCGTCGGATGTCGCCAAGATGGTCGAGGCGCCGATCTTCCACGTGAACGGAGACGATCCGGAGGCGGTGGTCTTCGCCGCGAAGGTCGCGACCGAATACCGTCAGAAATTCCAGAAGCCTGTCGTGGTCGACATGTTCTGCTATCGTCGGTTCGGCCACAACGAGGGCGACGAGCCTGCCTTCACGCAGCCCCTCATGTACCGGAAGATCAGGTCGCATCCCTCGATCCTCGATATCTACGCGAAGAAGCTCATCGCCGAGGGTACGGTCACCGAGGCCGAGTTCGAGGAGATGAAGAACGCCTGGCGTTCCAAGCTCGATGCGGAATTCGAGATCGCCCAAGGCTACAAGCCCAACAAGGCCGATTGGCTCGATGGTCGCTGGGCCGGCCTCAAGGCCGTCCGCGAGGATTCGGACGACCCGCGCCGTGGTCAGACGGGTTTGCCCGTCGAAGCACTTCGGGAGATCGCCAGCGCGCTCACCACGGTGCCGGAGGGCTTCCACGTCCACCGCACCATCCAGCGCTTCCTCGATAACCGCAAGAAGATGATGGAAACCGGCCAGGGCATCGATTGGGCCATGGCCGAGGCCTTGTCGTTCGGCTCGCTGCTGGTCGAGAATCACCGGGTCCGCCTGTCGGGTCAGGACGTGGAGCGCGGCACCTTCTCGTCGCGCCACTCGGTGCTGATCGATCAGGAAAACGAGGAGCGTTACACGCCGCTCAACCACATCAAGGAAAACCAGGCGCGCTACGAAGTCATCAACTCGATGCTGTCGGAGGAAGCGGTTCTCGGGTTCGAGTATGGCTACACGCTGTCCGAACCGAATGCGCTGACGCTTTGGGAAGCGCAGTTCGGCGATTTCGCCAACGGCGCCCAGGTGGTGTTCGACCAGTTCATTTCGTCGGGCGAACGCAAATGGTTGCGCATGTCCGGGCTCGTCTGCCTCCTGCCGCACGGCTACGAGGGACAGGGCCCGGAGCATTCATCCGCGCGTCTCGAGCGCTGGCTGCAGATGTGCGCCGAGGACAACATGCAGGTCGCCTATTGCACGACACCCTCGAATTATTTCCACATCCTGCGGCGCCAGCTCAAGCGCGAGTTCCGCAAGCCCCTCATCCTGATGACGCCCAAGAGCCTGCTGCGCCACAAGCGCTGCGTCTCGACCCTCGACGACATCGCCGAAGGCACGTCCTTCCACCGCGTTCTGAAGGACGACGCCCAGAAGGGCGGCGAGGCGATCAAGCTCGTAAAGGACGACAAGATCCGCCGCGTCGTGATCTGCACCGGCAAGGTCTATTACGATCTCTACGAGGAGCGCGAGAAGCGCGGCATCGACGACGTCTACCTGATGCGCGTCGAGCAGCTCTATCCGTTCCCGGCGAAATCGCTGGCGGCCGAGATCGCGCGTTTCAAGAAGGCCGATGTGGTGTGGTGCCAGGAAGAGCCCAAGAACATGGGGTCCTGGACCTTCGTCGAGCCCTATCTCGAATGGGTGCTCAAGACGGCAGGCGCCAAGGTCGATCGTCCGCGTTACGTCGGTCGCTCGGCCTCCGCCGCCACGGCGACGGGCCTGATGTCCAAGCATCTGCTGCAATTGCAGACTTTCCTCGATGAGGCTTTCGCGGCTTAATGTCCGCGAGATCCGCTCCCCTCCACGGGCCCTTCGCCCCGAACAGTTAAGACGATCATGGCCACCGAAATCCGCGTACCCACCCTCGGCGAGTCCGTTTCCGAAGCCACCATCGGCCGCTGGTTCAAGAAGCCCGGCGATGCGGTGAAAGCCGACGAGCCCCTCGTGGAGCTCGAAACCGACAAGGTCACCCTGGAGGTGAACGCACCGGCAAGCGGCACCCTCGGCGACATTCTGGCCAAGGACGGCGAGACGGTCGCTCCGGGCGCCGTGCTCGGTTCGATCACGGAAGGCGGCGCCGCGGCTGCGCCCGCTGCCCCGGCGGCACCTAAAGCTGAAGCGCCAAAGGCGGAGGCTCCAAAGGCGGAGACTCCCAAGGCGGCCGCTCCCGCCCCCGCGGCCCCGGCCGGCGCGGCCAAGGATCACGGCCCGGCCGTGGCTCGTATTTCCGCCGAGAGCGGCGTCGATGCAGCGGGCATTGCCGGTTCGGGCAAGGACGGACGGGTGACGAAGGGCGACATGCTGGCGGCGATCGCGACCGGCGGCGCCCAGGCGCCTGCGCCGGCAGCACCCATGCAGGTCCGTGCACCCTCATCCGCCGATGACGCGTCGCGCGAAGAGCGCGTCAAGATGACCAAGCTGCGCCAGACGATCGCGCGACGCCTGAAGGACGCGCAGAACACAGCCGCGATGTTGACCACGTTCAACGACGTGGACATGACCGCCGTGATGGGCCTGCGCAGTCAGTACAAGGAAGTGTTCGAGAAGAAGCACGGCGTGAAGCTGGGTTTCATGGGGTTTTTCGGCAAGGCCGTGATCCAGGCGCTGAAGGACGTGCCGGCGGTGAACGCCGAGATCGACGGACAAGACCTCGTCTTCAAGAACTATTACCACATCGGCATCGCGGTCGGCACCGAGAAGGGCCTCGTTGTTCCGGTCGTGCGCGACGCCGATCAGATGTCCATCGCGCAGATCGAAAAGAAGATTGCGGATTTCGGCAAGCGCGCCCGTGACGGCAAGCTGACCATCGATGAGATGCAGGGCGGCACGTTCACCATCACCAACGGCGGCATCTACGGCTCGCTGATGTCGACGCCGATCCTGAACGCGCCGCAATCGGGCATCCTCGGCATGCACCGCATCGAGGAGCGGCCGGTGGCGCGCAACGGCCAGGTGGTGATCCGTCCGATGATGTATCTGGCGTTGTCCTACGATCACCGGATCGTGGACGGCAAGGATGCGGTGACCTTCCTGGTGCGGGTCAAGGAGGCGCTCGAAGATCCCGCGCGTCTCGTTCTCGACCTCTGAACCGAAATTCCATCTTGCCCGGCGCGATGCCGGGCATTCCATCGACTGACCTGCCGGGATCGCCCGGTCCTGACGTCCAAGGGGGCGACCCATGTCTTACGATCTCATCGTTATCGGAACCGGTCCGGGCGGATATGTGTGCGCCATCCGCGCGGCGCAGCTCGGCCTGAAGACGGCCGTCGTCGAGAAGCGCAAGACCCATGGCGGCACCTGCCTGAACATTGGTTGCATTCCGTCGAAGGCGCTGCTCCACGCATCGCATTCCTTCGAGGACGCCAAATCCCATTTTCCCGCCATGGGCGTGATCGTGGGCGAGCCCAAGCTCGACCTCGCCAAGATGCAGACGTTCAAGCAGGAGGGTGTCGACGGCAACACCAAGGGCGTCGAGTTCCTGCTGAAGAAGAACAAGGTCGACGTCTTCACCGGCACCGGGCGCATCGCCGCGGCCGGGAAGGTCGAAGTCACGGCTGAGGACGGCGCGAAACAGACCATCGAGACGAAGAACATCGTCATCGCGACCGGCTCGGACGTCACGCGTCTGCCGGGCATCGAGATCGACGAAAAAGTTGTGGTCTCGTCCACCGGCGCGCTCGAACTCGCAAGCGTGCCCAAGCGCCTGGTGGTGATCGGCGCGGGTGTCATCGGGCTCGAGCTCGGCTCCGTGTGGCGTCGTCTCGGCTCGGAAGTGACGGTGGTCGAATACCTCGATCGCATCCTGCCGGGCATGGATGGCGAGGTTGCCAAGCAATTCCAGCGTTTGCTCACCAAACAGGGCATCGCGTTCAAGCTCGGCGCGAAAGTCACGAAGGTCGAGAAGAAGGGCAAGGGCGCGACGCTCACCTTCGAGCCGGCGGCGGGCGGAACGGCGGAGACGATCGAAGCCGACGTGGTGCTCGTGGCCATCGGGCGCGTTCCCTACACGCAGGGGCTCGGCCTCGACGAGATCGGCGTCCAGAAAGACAACAAGGGTCGCATCCAGACGGATCCCCATTTCGCCACCAACGTCGCGGGAATCTACGCGATCGGCGACGTGATCACGGGGCCGATGCTGGCGCACAAGGCCGAGGACGAAGGCATGGCGATCGCCGAGATTCTGGCCGGCAAGGCCGGGCACGTGAATTACGACGTGATCCCGAGCGTCGTCTACACCTTCCCCGAGGTAGCCTCCGTCGGCAAGACCGAGGAAGAGCTGAAAGCCGCCGGCGTTGCTTATAACGCGGGCAAGTTTCCCTTCACGGCCAATGGCCGCGCAAAGGTGAACCACACGACCGACGGCTTCGTGAAAGTCCTGGCGGATGCCGCCACCGACAAGGTGCTGGGCGTGCACATCGTCGGCGCAGAGGCTGGAAACCTGATTCACGAGGCAGTTCTGGCAATGGAATTCGGCGGGTCGTCGGAGGATATCGCGCGCTCGTGCCACGCGCATCCGACGCTGGCGGAAGCCGTCAAGGAAGCGGCGCTCGCGGTGGAAAAACGCGCCATCCATATGTGAGCGGATCGTGGCGAAGCTTCACTTCCTCTACTCGGTGATGAATGCGGGCAAGACCACGCATCTCCTGCAGGTTCGCCACAACTATGTGGAGAACGGCGGCAACGTGCTGCTGTTCACGAGTGTGATGGATGACCGGTTCGGCACCGGCAAGGTGAGATCCCGCATCGGCATCGAAGCCGACGCGGTCCCGCTGCGACGCTCCGATTCCATCGACCGCATCGTGGCGGACGAGCATGCCAGGAAGCCGCTGACGGTCATCCTCATCGACGAAGTGCAGTTCATGACCGCCGAACAGGTCCGCCAGTTGGTGTGGATCGTCGATGAGCTGAAGATACCCGTCATGGCCTATGGGCTGAAGAACAACGTCTACGGCACGTTGTTCAGCGACGCCATCGCGGCCTTGATGGCGCTGGCCGATCAATTCCTCGAGATCAAGCAGCTCTGCCATTGCGGCCGCAAGGCGACGATGATCCTCAAGTTCGATCGCAACGGCGAGGCCGTGCGGTCCGGGGAGGTGGTGGAGATCGGCGGCGAAGGCCGCTACGTCTCGGTCTGCCGCCGTCATTGGACCCAAGGCGAAATCGGCCCTGCCGCCAGGCATCTGCTTGCGCAGGCGGTGGACTAGGAACGACGGGCTCGCCGGCGAATGTCAGCCTAAGTCTTAATCCGAGCTCGTGGATGAGACGCGTCGAAAGCGTCCATCAGACGGGTCGCGTCGATCTTCGTATAGAGCTGCGTCGTCGACAGAGAGGCGTGGCCCAGCAACTCCTGAATGCCTCTGAGATCGCCGCCGCGCGCCAGCAGGTGCGTGGCGAACGAATGGCGCAACGCATGGGGCGTCGCACTGTCCGGCAGCCCCAGCATTCCGCGCATCTCCTCCACCGCGAGCTGGATGATGCGGGGGGACAGCACGCCGCCGCGAGCACCGACGAAAAGTGGTCCCTCTGGCGGAACCGCGTAGGGGCAGAGCCGCAGATATTCTTCCACGGCGCGCTGGATCGGGGCGATGACCGGCACGCTGCGCATCTTGCCCCCCTTGCCGACGACCGTCAGCGAGTCAGTTCCGTGGATGGGCGCGTCGCGCCTTTGCAGACTGAGTGCTTCAGAAATGCGCAGGCCCGAACCGTAGAGCAGCGACAGGACGGCGGCGTCGCGGGCGACGATCCAGGGCTTTCGGTCTCCGCCGGCGCGCAGATCGGTCTCGGTCACAGCCACTGCCGACAGGGCTGAGAGCGGTCGAGGCAGGCTCTTGTCCATCCTGGGGGTTCGAATCGCTGCGAATGCGGAGGCGGTGCCGTGCCCTTCCCGTTCGAGATGACGCGCGAAAGAGCGCAGTGAGGCGAGCTGGCGCATGAGCGACCGGCTCTGCACCGATTGCATGCGGCGGGCCGACAGGAAGGCGCGGATGTCGAGGGGCTTGAGGGCGAGGATCGCACTGACGCTCGGAGGCTCGCCGAGATGGTTCGTCAGGAAGGTGAGAAACTGCCGCAGGTCGCGGCCATAGGCTTCCACCGTCTTGGGCGACAGCCGGCGTTCCTTGGCGAGCGACGTCAGCCACTGCATGGATTGCTGGCGCGTATCGGGCGCACCCGGCATGGCCAGATTAAGGGCTGTAGGCGAATCGCTGCTTGACATGTTCCTGCTTTGTGCAAGGGCAGACACCATAGCATGGACAGGTTAACCCGAGCCGAATGACAAGCCGCATCGCCGATGTCCTCATCCCCCTGGCGCTGGACACGGCCTATAGCTACGCCGTGCCCGACGGCCTCTCGCTGAAAGAGGGCGATGTAGTGCAGGTGCCGCTCGGCACCCGCGAGGTGGTGGGCGTGGTCTGGACGCTCCGCGCCGGCCCGGGGGGCAATTTCAAGCCGGTGACGGGGGCCATCGAAGCGCCCGCGCTCTCCTCGAAAATGCGGAAATTTCTCGATTGGGTGGCGTGGTATACGCTTGCGCCCAAAGGCTCCGCGCTGGGCATGGGCTTGAAACTGGCGGATCCCGATCGCCCGGAGGCCGTTCGCGTGGGGATCCGGCTGGCGGGGCCGCCGCCCCGGCGCATGACGCCGACCCGGCAACGCGTCCTGGAGGCTGCGGCCGACGGGCTTGTGCGCCCCAAGCGGCAATTGGCGCATGAGGCCGGCGTCAGCGCCGGCGTAATCGACGGTCTGGTGGATGAAGGTGCGCTCGAAACAGTCGCGCTGCGCCCCGAACGGGCCGCGGAGACGCCGGATCCCGATCACAGCAGCACCGGGCTCTCCGACGATCAACGGGCGGCCGCGCAAGCGCTCATCGCGGTGATGGGCCAGCATCCCGCGCCGGTGAGCCTGCTGGAAGGGGTCACCGGATCGGGGAAGACGGAAGTCTATTTCGAGGCGGTCGCGGAAGCGGTGCGTCAAGGCCGGCAGGCCCTCATCCTCATGCCCGAAATTGCCCTGACGGCCCAGTTTCTCGACCGGTTCGAGGCCCGTTTCGGCGCGAAGCCCGCAGCCTGGCATTCGGGCGTGACGGGCCGCAAGCGCGAGCGCATCTATGCGGGCATCGCGGCCGGTGACGTGAAGGTGGTGGCCGGGGCCCGTTCGGCCCTGTTCCTCCCTTATGCCGATCTCGGGCTGATCGTGGTCGATGAGGAGCACGAGGCCGCCTACAAGCAAGAGGACGGGGTCCACTACCATGCGCGCGACATGGCGGTTGTGCGCGGACGGATCGAAAGCGCGGCGGTGGTTCTCGCCTCTGCCACCCCCTCCATCGAGAGCCGCACCAATGTGGAGCGCGGGCGCTACCGGCATGTGCAGTTGCCCGAACGCTTCGGCGGGCGGCAGATGCCCCATATCCGAACCATCGACCTGAAGCGCGAAGCCATCCCGCAGGGAAAGTGGCTCTCGCCGAGCCTGATTGCGGCAATGAACGAGACGCTGGGGCGGGGCGAGCAGGCGCTTCTCTTCCTCAATCGCCGCGGCTATGCGCCCCTGACCCTCTGCCGTTCCTGCGCCCACCGCTACGAATGCCCGAATTGCTCGGCATGGCTCGTGGAGCACCGATTCCGACGCTCTCTCGTGTGCCATCATTGCGGGCATGTGGAGCGCACGCCGCAAGCCTGCGTGGCCTGCGGCACCGTCGATTCGCTGGTTTCATGCGGTCCGGGCGTCGAGCGAATCGCCGAAGAGGCTGCCGAATTGTTTCCGGACAAGTGCCGAATCGTTCTGTCGAGCGACTTTCCCGGTGGCACAGAGCGGCTGCGCTCGGAGCTGGCGGCCATCGCCGCGGGGGAATTCGACATCGTCATCGGCACCCAGCTCGTGGCCAAGGGCCATAACTTCCCGCTCATGACGCTCGTGGGCGTTCTCGATGCGGATATCGGGCTCACCTCCGGTGATCCACGGGCGGCCGAGCGGACCTTCCAGCTCCTCCAGCAGGTCACCGGCCGCGCCGGCCGGGGCGACAAGCCGGGTCGGGCGCTCGTGCAGACCTGGCAGCCGGAGCATCCGGTGATCGCCGCCCTGGTCTCGGGCGACGCCGAGCGGTTCTACCGGGAGGAAACCCGTGTGCGGGAGATGGCCGGGCTGCCGCCCTTCGGCCGGCTGGCGTCGCTCATCGTGTCCGCCACCGAGCGGGAGGCCGCCGAGGTCCACGCGCGGGCCATGGCGAAAGTCGCCGATCCGGGGCAGGGAATCACGGTCCTGGGGCCCGCCGAGGCGCCCCTCGCCCTGATCCGTGGCCGATACCGCTATCGCCTCCTGGTGAAGACCGAGCGGGACGTGGATCTTCAGGCCTATCTGCGCGGATGGCTGGAGCGCTGTCCGAAGACACGTGGTAACACCCGCGTCGCCATCGACGTCGACCCCCAAAGTTTCCTCTGACCGCCAACCGGAAAGTACCGATGACCAAGACCGTCCATTGCATCCGCCACGGGCAATCCACCTTCAACGCCCATTGGGAACATGCGGGCGGCATCGACCCCCTTCATTTCGACGCGGTACTGTCCGATCTCGGGCGGCAGCAGGTCGCGGCGGCCGCCAGGGCCGTTCGCGCGGTCCCCTATGAGCTGGTGGTGACCTCGCCGCTCACCCGGGCGATCCAGACGACGCTGGGGCTTTTTCAGGACCATCCCTCCACGCCGAAGATCCAGGTCGAGTGCCTCCACCGCGAACGCGTCGAAAACAGCTGCGACGTGGGGCGTTCGCCGGCCTTGTTGCGCGGCGAGTTTCCGGCCTTGGCCTTCGATCATCTCGACGAGGTGTGGTGGCACCGGGACGGCGACCCGGACCACCGGGGTATCGTCGTCGAGCCGGACGCGGTTCTGACCGGGCGCGTGCGGTCCTTCCGCGAGTGGCTGGGGAACCGTCCGGAGCGTGTCATCGCGGTGGTCGGCCATGGCACGTTTTTCTATCATCTGACGGGGCGTCAGCTGCAGAATTGCGAGATCGTCACGCTGGATCTGTGATCCGGCGCTTCGCTCCGGCCGCGCTTTGCCGGAAAGGCAAGCCGCGTGGGGGCGAGATCGCCTTGCGCCTTGGAAAATCCCATGCTAGTGCACCCCCGCCTGACGGGGGTTAAGAGACTCCCGCTCTGGCTCATTTCCACCGACTGACGGGTTTCCCCGCGGCCTTCTCCGGAAGGGTTTGCCGGTCTGAACGCCGTTAGCCTTGAGAGAGACGAAAAGTGGCGCAAAGCGGTTCCCAAGAAGGACCTCTCCTGTCGGGTGTGGCGATGCGCTATGCCTCGGCGCTGTTCGAAGTCGCTCAGGAAGCGAATTCCGTCGACGCCGTCGCGGCCGATCTCGACCGTCTCGGTCGGATGGTGGATGGCAGCGACGACTTCCAGCGCCTGATCCGCAGCCCCGCCTTTACGGTGGAGCAGCAGGTGAAGGCCATCGGCGCCATTCTCGACAAGGCCGGCATTTCCGGCCTTGCGGCCAATTTCATCCGCCTCGTCGCCTCCAAGCGTCGCCTGTTCGTCATGCCCGACATGATCCGCGCTTTCCGCGATCTCGTCGCGAAGTCGAAGGGCATCGTCAGCGCGCAGGTGGTATTGGCCGAGGAGCCTTCCGACAAGGTTCTGACCGAAATCAAGGCAGCGTTGCGCGACGTTGCCAAGGCTGACGTTTCGTTGAACGTCAAAATCGACCCGAGCCTCATCGGTGGTCTCATCGTCAAGATGGGTTCCCGCATGGTGGATGCCTCGGTGCGCACCAAACTCAATTCCATTCGTCTAGCGATGAAAGAGGTCCACTGATGGACATTCGAGCCGCTGAGATCTCCGCGATCCTCAAAGAGCAGATCAAGAACTTCGGCACCGAGGCTGAAGTCACCGAAGTAGGACAAGTGCTGTCCGTCGGCGACGGCATCGCCCGCTGCTACGGCCTCGACAACGTTCAGGCTGGCGAGATGGTCCAGTTCGAGAGCGGCGTGCAAGGCATGGCGCTGAACCTCGAAACCGACAACGTCGGTATCGTGATCTTCGGCTCCGACCGTGAGATCGCCGAGGGCCAGACCGTGAAGCGCACCGGCGCGATCGTGGACGTGCCAGTCGGCAAGGGGCTGCTTGGCCGCGTCGTCGACGCGCTCGGCAACCCGATCGACGGCAAGGGCCCGATCGTCTCGACCGAGCGTCGCCGCGTAGACGTCAAGGCTCCGGGCATCATCCCGCGCAAGTCGGTGCACGAGCCGATGGCGACGGGCCTCAAGTCCATCGACGCGCTCATCCCGGTCGGCCGCGGCCAGCGCGAGCTGATCATCGGTGACCGTCAGACGGGCAAGACCGCGATCGCCCTCGACACGATCCTCAACCAGAAGCCCCTGAACCAGGGCACCGACGAGTCGCAGAAGCTTTATTGCGTCTATGTGGCGATCGGTCAGAAGCGCTCTACCGTCGCCCAGTTCGTGAAGGTTCTGGAAGAAAACGGCGCGCTCGAATATTCGATCATCGTGGCAGCGACCGCGTCCGACCCTGCGCCGATGCAGTATCTGGCACCCTTCGCCGGCTGCGCCATGGGCGAGTATTTCCGTGACAACGGCATGCACGCCGTGATCACCTATGACGATCTGTCGAAGCAGGCCGTGGCCTATCGCCAGATGTCGCTGCTTCTGCGTCGTCCGCCCGGCCGCGAGGCTTATCCCGGCGACGTGTTCTATCTCCATTCGCGTCTTCTCGAGCGCGCCGCGAAGCTCAACGATTCCGAAGGTTCGGGCTCGCTGACCGCGCTGCCCGTCATCGAGACGCAGGCGAACGACGTGTCGGCCTATATCCCCACCAACGTGATCTCGATCACCGACGGCCAGATCTTCCTCGAGACGGACCTGTTCTACCAGGGCATTCGCCCGGCGGTGAACGTCGGTCTGTCGGTGTCGCGCGTAGGCTCCGCCGCGCAGACGAAGGCGATGAAGAAGGTCGCGGGCAAGATCAAGGGCGAGCTGGCGCAGTACCGCGAAATGGCGGCGTTCGCGCAGTTCGGCTCGGACCTCGATGCCACCACCCAGCGTCTGCTCAACCGCGGGTCGCGCCTCACCGAACTCCTGAAGCAGCCGCAATTCTCGCCGCTGAAGATGGAAGAGCAGGTGGCGGTGATCTATGCGGGCGTGAACGGCTATCTGGATGCGCTGCCACTGAACCGCGTGCGGGCGTTCGAAGACGGATTGCTCTCGCTCGTTCGCGGCAAGCACGCCGACATCCTCGACGCGATCCGCTCCTCGAAGGACCTTTCGAGCGACTCGGAAGCGAAGCTCAAGGACGTCGTGCAGAACTACGCCAAGTCATTCTCGTAAGGACTTGGGTTCGCGTCTCAAGGAACCGGGTCACCGGAGAGGTAGGGCTGCTCGATGCCGAGCTTGAAAGACCTTCGCAATCGCATCGCCTCCGTCAAGGCGACGCAGAAAATCACCAAGGCCATGCAGATGGTGGCCGCCGCGAAGCTGCGCCGCGCGCAGTCCGCGGCGGAAGCCGCGCGTCCCTATGCGGAGCGCATGGCGGTGGTGCTCGGAAATATCGCGTCCGGCGTGACGATCGGACCGGAGACGCCGCGGCTTCTCGCCGGCACCGGCGCCGACCGGGTGCATCTTCTGATCGTCTGCACGGCCGAACGCGGGTTGTGCGGCGCCTTCAACTCGTCCATCGCGCGTCTCGCCCGCGACCATGCGCTTCGGCTCATGGGCGAGGGAAAGACCGTCAAGATCATCTGCGTCGGCAAGAAGGGCTATGATGTTCTGCGTCGCCAGTTCTCCGAGCAGATCATCGACCTGATCGACCTCCGGTCCGTGCGCCAGCTCGGTTTCGAGCAGGGCGACATGATCGCCCAGAAGGTGCTGGCGCTGTACGAGCAGGGCGAGTTCGACGTCGCGACGCTGTTCTACTCGCGCTTCCGCTCCGTGATCGCCCAAATTCCAACCGCGCAGCAGATCATCCCAGCCCAGATCGAGGGCGGCGGATCGTCGTCCGATGCGGTCTACGAGTACGAGCCGGACGAGAGCGAAATTCTGGCGACCCTCCTGCCGCGCAATCTGACCATCCAGATCTTCCGCGCGCTCCTGGAGAATGCCGCTTCCGAACAGGGCGCCCGCATGAGCGCCATGGACAATGCCACCCGCAACGCGGGTGAGATGATCAAGAAGCAGACGATGACCTATAACCGGTCGCGTCAGGCGATGATCACCAAGGAACTGATCGAAATCATTTCGGGCGCCGAGGCGCTCTGACGACACCCGAGAGGAAGCCACCATGGCCATTACCGCCAACAAGCCCACCGGCAAAATCACGCAGGTCATCGGCGCCGTCGTCGACGTGAAGTTCGAAGGTCACCTGCCCGAGATCCTGAATGCCCTCGAGACCACGAACCAGGGCAACCGCCTCGTGCTCGAAGTCGCGCAGCAGCTCGGCGAGAGCACGGTGCGCTGCATCTCCATGGACACGTCCGAGGGTCTCGTGCGCGGCCAGGACGTCACCGACACGGGAGCGCCGATCTCGGTGCCCGTCGGCGCCGGCACGCTGGGCCGCATCATGAACGTCATCGGCGAGCCGGTGGACGAAGCGGGCCCGATCCCGTCAGAGGGCATGCGCGCCATCCACCAGCCCGCGCCGAGCTATGCCGAGCAATCGACCGAAGGTCAGATCCTCGTCACGGGCATCAAGGTCGTCGACCTGTTGGCGCCTTACGCCAAGGGCGGCAAGATCGGCCTGTTCGGCGGCGCCGGCGTCGGCAAGACCGTTCTGATCATGGAGCTGATCAACAACGTCGCGAAGGCGCATGGCGGTTACTCCGTTTTCGCCGGCGTCGGCGAGCGCACCCGCGAGGGTAACGACCTCTACCACGAGATGATCGAATCGGGCGTGAACAAGCTCGGCGGCGGCGAAGGCTCCAAATGCGCGCTGGTGTACGGCCAGATGAACGAGCCCCCGGGCGCCCGCGCCCGCGTCGCCCTCACCGGTCTGACGGTTGCCGAAAACTTCCGCGACCAGGGCCAGGACGTGCTGTTCTTCGTGGACAACATCTTCCGCTTCACGCAGGCAGGTTCCGAGGTGTCGGCGCTTCTCGGCCGCATTCCTTCGGCGGTGGGCTATCAGCCGACGCTCGCGACCGACATGGGCGCGCTGCAGGAGCGCATCACCACCACCACGAAGGGCTCGATCACCTCGGTGCAGGCCATTTACGTACCGGCCGACGACTTGACCGATCCGGCGCCCGCCGCCTCGTTCGCGCACCTTGACGCCACGACCGTGTTGTCCCGCTCGATCGCCGAGAAGGGCATCTACCCGGCGGTGGATCCGCTCGATTCGACCTCGCGCATGCTGTCGGCCGCGATCCTCGGCGAAGAGCATTACAACGTTGCTCGCGAAGTGCAGCAGATTCTGCAGCGCTACAAGTCGCTTCAGGACATCATCGCCATTCTGGGCATGGACGAGCTGTCGGAAGAGGACAAGATGACGGTGAACCGCGCCCGCAAGATCGAGCGCTTCCTGTCGCAGCCCTTCTTCGTCGCCGAAGTGTTCACCGGTTCGCCCGGCAAGCTCGTTGCGCTGGAAGACACCATCAAGGGCTTCAAGGGCCTCGTGGAAGGCAAGTACGACCATCTCCCGGAGGCTGCCTTCTACATGGTCGGCAGCATCGAGGAGGCGGTCGAGAAGGCCCAGCGCCTCGCAGCCGAAGCCGCGTAATCGAATCGACGATTTTCCCGGGCCGGTTCGCCGGTCCGGGACTTTTCAAGACGTGTATCTCCAGACTTTGGATATCCGCCCCGCCTTCAGGCGGACAGGATGACGAGAGGCGCTATGGCCACCTTCAATTTTGAGCTCGTTTCGCCCGAGCGCGTCCTGTTCTCCGGGCCGGTCGATGCGGTGATCCTGCCGGCGGCCGAGGGAGAAATGACGGTGCTCGCCGGCCACGCCCCCACCATGGCGACGCTCAAGACCGGCTTTCTCGTGGTCACCGACACGCCCGGCAACGGCAAGCGCGTCCTGATCCGGGGTGGGTTCGCGGACATCAGCCAGGACGGCCTCACGGTTCTGGCCGAGCGCGCGTTGCCGGCTGAGGAACTGACGCAGGAGATTCTCGACAAGGAAATCCTCCAGGCGCAGATGGTCTACGATGCCACCAACGACCCGCTCGCGAAGCAGGCGGCCTATGCGGCGGTGGTGCAGCTCGAAGACACCAAGGTGGCCCTGAACTACTGAGACCCGAACCCGGCCCTAGGCCGGGTTTTTCTTCGCTCCGAGCGCCTGCGCGGAGGTGCGGAGTGCGCTCCGGCCGACCGCCCGGCCGCTTCGGGTTGCCTGATCAATTCCACGACATTTGCCGCTTCCCGCGTCAGCTTCCCTTGACGTGCCGCGCCCATCTGCTTGCATGGCATCCGCCGGCCCGTCATCGGGGCGTCTCGGGTCGCTGGCACGCGGATTGCTTAGGGATGAACAAAAGGCGGAACTGCCGGCGGCAAATCCGTTCGGCAACACAGGACAAGGGACCGGAGCATATGGCGGGGGATCGTTCACGGAAGTTGGGAAGAGCGGTTGCGGGGCTCGTAGCCGGCATGGCCGCGTGCCTTGCCGCGATCGGCGCGGCGCAGGCCCAGACGCCGGTTCGCTTCAGCCTGGACTGGCGGTGGGAGGGTCCGGCAGCACCCTTCGCGGTCGCCCTCGACAAGGGATATTTCAAGGCGGAGGGCCTCGATGTCACGATCGACCCCGCGGCGGGTTCGCGGGAGCCGATTTCTCGCGTTGCGTCCGGCACCTATGATGCCGGGTTTGGCGATGTAAACTCCCTCGTCCGGCTCCGCGACGAAAATCCCGGCACCGACATCAAGGCCGTGATGGTGATCTACGACCGGCCACCCTTTGCAATCATCGGTCGGAAGAGCCGGGGCATCGGCACCGACGTTGCAAGTCTGCAACGCAAGACATTCGGCGCGCCGGTCGCCGATGGAGCCTTCGCCCAATGGCCGATCTTCAAGTCCGTCAACAAGATCGACGATTCCACGATGAAATTCGAGAATATCGGCTTCCCGGTCCGTGAGCCGATGCTGGCCCAAGGCGAGGTCGACGCGGTCTTCGGCTTCTCGATGTCGTCCTACATCAATCTCAAATCGCGCGGCGTGCCGACGGAAGACATCGTGGTGTTGCTCATGAGCGATTACGGAGTCGATCTCTACGGCAACGCCATCATGGTGTCGGAGAAGTTCGCAAAGGAGAAGCCAGAAGCCGTGAAAGGCCTGCTTCGCGCCATCATGAAAGGTGTCCAGGATACGGTGAAAGACCCCGCTGCGGCTGTCGATTCGGTCATCAAGCGTAACGACGTAGCCAAGAAGGACGTCGAGCTGGAACGCCTCAAGATGGTGCTCGATCAGAACATGATCACCCCATGGGTGAAGGAAAACGGCTTCGGAGGAATCGACAAGGCGCGCTTTGCCGCCTCGCTCGATCAGATCGGGCTGACGTTCAAATACAAGAGCAAGCCCCAGGTCGAAGATGTTTTCACCGACGCGTTCCTGCCGCCTTCGGATCAGCGCAAGGTGAATTGAGTTTAGCGATTCACCGCCCCCCATTCGAACTGGAGCCCTGCGT
The DNA here is from genome assembly GCF_056402495.1 of Microvirga sp. P4_A5. Lineage (NCBI taxonomy): Bacteria > Pseudomonadati > Pseudomonadota > Alphaproteobacteria > Hyphomicrobiales > Methylobacteriaceae > Microvirga > Microvirga sp. P4_A5. The sequence goes on from NZ_JBFUHH010000012.1 coordinate 58,155, forward strand.
GCCGGACTTCGTCGAACTCCACGATGTCACGCATGTCTACGCGCGCGCAGAAGAAGGCGCGCCGGCAGTCTCCCATCTCAGCCTGAAAGTGCGGGAGGGAGAATTCGCCGCCATCGTCGGGCCGTCGGGCTGCGGCAAGTCAACGCTCATGAAGCTCGCCACAGGCCTGCAATTTCCCCGCGAGGGCGCGGTGATCGTGGGGGGAAAGCAGGTCGCGGCGCCGCTAAAGCTCGCCGGCATGGCATTTCAGAACCCGACACTGCTCCCCTGGCGCACGACCCTCGACAACGTGCTGCTGCCGCTGGAAATCGTCGAGCCGCACCGCTCGCGCCTGAGACGGCACAAGGCAGAATATGTCGCAAAGGCCGAGATGCTGCTCGCGGCGGTCGGGTTGAAGGGGCAGGGCGGCCGGTTCCCATGGCAATTGTCCGGCGGCATGCAGCAGCGCGCCTCGCTCTGCCGCGCGCTGATCCACGAACCGAAGCTTCTGATGCTCGACGAGCCGTTCGGCGCGCTCGACACGTTCACCCGCGAGGAATTGTGGTGCGTGATGCGCGACCTTCATGCGGCGCAGAACGTCACCATCATACTTGTGACGCACGATCTGCGCGAGGCTGCTTTCCTCGCCGATCGGATCTTCTGCATGAGCGCGCGCCCGGGTCGAATCGTGGCCGAGAAGGTCGTCGCGTTTCCGCGTCCGCGTGATCTTGAAATCACCTACACGCCCGAGTTCTCGGCTCTCATCCACGAACTGCGCACTCACATCGCGCATGCCCGTTCGGGAAGTTGAGCGGATGGGCTCCAGGCGCCAGATGGCCATCGCGCCATGGATCTTCACCATCGGGTTCTTCGCTTCGTGGGAAATCGTCTGCCGGGTATTCGGCATTTCGAGTTTCGTGCTGCCGACGCCTTCGACGATCCTGCGGGCGATCTGGGAATATCGCACCCAGCTCAGCTATCACGCCCTGTTCACGCTCTGGATGACGCTCGCAGGGTTCGGCATCGCGGTGGTGTTCGGATTACTGCTCGGCATGGTGCTGGGCGCATCGCGGCTGATTACCGCCGGCACCTATCCGTTGCTGATCGGTTTCAATTCGATCCCCAAAGTCGCCGTCGTGCCCATCCTGGTATTCTGGTTCGGCGTGGGCTGGGTGCCGCCGGTGATGACGGCGTTTCTGATCTCGTTCTTCCCGATCGTCGTGAATGTCGCAACCGGCATCTCGACTGTCGAACCCGAGATGGAAGACGTGCTGCGCGCGCTCGGCGCGTCGAAACGGGAGATCGTCTTCAAAGTCGGGCTGCCCCGCGCCATGCCGTACTTCTTCGGCTCGCTGAAGGTCGCCATCACCCTCGCTTATGTGGGCTCGGTGATCGGCGAGCAGAACGCCTCCAATGTGGGGATCGGCAACCTGATCACGCGCGCATCCGCAGCCTTCGAGGTTCCGCTCGTCTGGGCGGCGCTCATGGTGCTGGCCGTCCTCGGCGTGATCATGTACGCGGCGACCGCCTGGGTCGAGCGCTCCATGACAGGCTGGGCGCAGCGTTCTGAGATGGCGAACTAGAGCAAGGTCCGAAAACGGCTGGTGCCAGGTTGCGGATTCGCGCTAGCGCCTGAGCGAGAGCGGATTATCGGAGAGGGCCGCCGCATCGGGCTGGTCGATGCCGGGATTGCCGATGAAGGCGTTCCAGAGCTTTTCCACGGCGTCGCGCTCGATGTCTCGTACGATGAAGACCACCCGACTGCGATGGTCGTCGCTCGGCCAACGCGGAAGGATCGCCGGGACGTGGATCACATGCTGGACCCCGTGAATGACGACAGGATGATCCGGGTCCTCCGCGAGGGCAACGAGGCCCTTGACCCGCAACAACTTGGCGCCGTGCGAGGAGCGCAGGAAGTMGAGGAAGGTATCGAGCGCACTCTGTCGGATCGGCTCTTCGCTCGTGAGGCAAAACGCATGGATCGCCGCATCATGCCGGTTCACGTCATGATGGTGATGCCCATGATCGTGATGATGGCCGTGCTGGTGCGCGTGGCTGCGATGTTCCGCCTCCTCGACAGCCTCGGCCTTCAGCCAGTCCCGCACATCCGCGATCTTCCCGTCGAGATCGAACAGCCCGCCGGCGACAACCGCCCCGGCGGGCGCATCGGCTGAGAGGATCGTAGCGCCGGGGTTGAGATCGCGAAGCCGCTCGCGCAGGCGTCCGAAATCGTCGGCGCCGTGCACGAGGTCCGCCTTCGCAAGCACGATCCGGTCCGCGACGGCGGCTTGCCGGACGGCCTCGGCATGCGCGTCGAGAGTGGCATTGCCATTGATCGCATCGATCACCGTCACCACGCTCTCGAGGGCGTAACGGATCGACAGATACGGATGGTAGAGGACCGCGTGAAGGATCGGGGCGGGGTCGGCGAGCCCGGTGGTTTCGATGATGACGCGTCGAAACGGTGTTATCCGTCCGTTGTCGCGCTTGCGCAGCAGATCTTCGAGCGTGGCGATGAGATCGCCCCGCACGGTACAGCACAGACATCCGGCCGCGAGCAGGATCATGTCGTCGTCGACGGTCTCGACGAGCAAATGATCGAGTCCGATCTCCCCAAATTCGTTGATGATCACGACGGTGTCGTGCAGGGCCGGGTCCTGGACGAGGCGGTTCAGGAGGGTTGTCTTGCCCGCGCCCAGGAATCCCGTGAGGATTGTCAGCGGGATCGGCGGAATCGGGCCGGGGGGATGATCGGGCATCGAGTCTAATCCACAGGAACGAGTGGGGCGGCGGTTTTCCGCTCCAACAGGATATTGGCAACGATGGCTGCGAGTACGAGGGCGCCGCCCAAGATTTGCACCGGGCCGAGGGTTTCGCCAAGCACAACGGTGGATGCGAGCGCAGAGACGACCGGTTCGATGCAATAGGCGATTCCCGCCGCGGCGGCGGAAAGCCGAACGAGGGCGGCGATCTGGAACAGGAAACCCACCACGTATCCGCCGATCGTCATGGCAACCGCGACGGGGGCCAGCGCCAGCGCCGTGGGGGATGCCAGTTGATCCGTGACGGCGCCGATCACGAGGGCGGTGGGGAGCACGATCAGGTGAACCCAGAAGACCGTGGCGACGGTCGTTGTCTTGCGGCAGCGGGACGCGGCGAAGAATTGCGCCGCGGTGGCCGCAGCGGCGGCGAGCGCGAGTGCGAGGCCGCGCCAGTCGAGGCCGGTGAAAACCGGGCCCACGACAAGGATGATTCCGCTGAGAGCCACGCCCACGACAGCGAGCAATCGCCGAGTCAGCCGCGTCCCCTCGACCAAGGGGCCCGCGAGAACGATCAGCGAGGGATAGGCGTAGAAGACGACCGACGCCACAGTCACGGGGATGAACGCAACGGAGGAGAGGTAGCAAATGCCAACCAGGGCCGTGGCAATCCCCAACACCAGAATGGAGCCGCGTTCATCGGCCGCCACGCGGAGCGAGCGCCTCATCAGGAAGGCCGCTCCCATCACCAGCAGGAGCATGAGAAGCACGCGATAGACGACCAGCGCGGAGCCCGGAACGCCGGCCAACGATGCGGCCCCCGCATACACGATGTTCAGCCCGTAGAGGCCGGCCGAACCGAGGGCCAGCAACAGGCCGGGAGAAGTGGATGAAGGGGACATGCGGCCGAAATCACGGTGAAGCTAAACCGTTCGCCCGCTTCCGGTCAGATTGCAAGCTTTCCGTGCCCGGCATCGGCCGGACACGGACGCGCTCTAATTGACGACCGGCTTGGCCTTTGCGGGGGACGCCGTCTTCTGCGGTTTCGCTTTTGGCGTGGCGTCCGCCTTCGAGGCGGGCTTTTCGTTCGTCGGCGTCTTGTCGGCCTTCGCCGGCGTTTTGACCGGCTGTTTGGTCGTCTCCTTGGCCGAATCCTTCACCACGTCCTTCACGGCGGCTTGCTTGGTGGCGGGTTCCTTAGACGCGGGATCCTTGGCCTTCGCCGTCACGGGCTTCACGCTGATGGTGGCGCGTGCTTTGCCCTTTGTTTCCGCCTTCTCGACCTTCGGCTCGTCATCCGCTTCCGTTGCGATCTGGTCGTCCGAGGCCTTGCCCTTCTGATTCTTGTTCTTTGCGCTTTTGGCCTTCTCGGCTTTCGCCTCCCGCGCCTTTGCGGCGGCGGCGGCTTCCTTCGCGGCCTCGGCGGCGATCTCGCTCTCGGATGGCGGGTTCAGACCCACCCATACGCGCTCTGGCTGCACGGTCGAGCGCGGCAGGAGGCTGGTGCGGACGGGCGTGGCCCCGCCGGCGAACGCCATCATGTCGGACGAAAACAGGTTCGGGACGCCGCTGTTCTGATCGGACGCCAGGGTTGTGGAACTGTCTTCCTCGGGCATGGGTCCGCGACGATCGCAGATGACCGAGCGCATGTCCGGAGGTGTGGTCGAAGCCGATTGGGGAAGCGCCGTCAGTGTCGGGCTCGACCAATTGGCCTGGATGTTGAAACCCCGGTCGAAGAGTTCCGCCGCCTTCATGGTGCGCTCGTTGGCCGACGGGGCCCCCATCACCACGGTGATGAGATGGCGTCCATTTCGTGTCGCGCTCGCCACGACGTTGAAGCCGGCCGAGCAGATGAACCCGGTCTTCATGCCATCCGCGCCCGGATAACGGCCGATCAGACCGTTGGTGTTGCGCATGATCCGCCGGCCATACTGGATGGCGCCGATACGAAACAGGTTCTGGTATTCAGGGAACTCGGTGATCAGCGCGCGGGCGAGGATCGCCATGTCGCGGGCGGTCGTCTGGTTGCGCTCGTCGGGAAGACCATGCGGGTTGGCGAAATGGCTGTCACGCATCCCGAGACGCGCGGCCTGCTGGTTCATCATTTCCGAGAAACCCTCGATGGAGCCGCCAAGGCTCTCAGCGACGGTGGCCGCTACGTCGTTGGCAGATTTGACCATGAGGATCTTGAGGGCGTTGTCGAGACGCAGTTGCGTGCCCGGCTTGAAGCCCATTTTCGATGGCGGCAGGGCGGCGGCGCTCTCGGAAACCGTCAGAAGGGTCTCGAAGCTCGCGCGATTGGTCCGCACATAATCGAGCGCCACGTAGGCGGTCATCAGCTTGGTGATCGAGGCCGGGAACCAGGGATCGGTCGCCCGCTCCGCATGCAAAACCTTGCCGGTTTCCGCATCCACCACGAGGGCTGGACCGGCGGCCAGAGCCGACCCGCTGGCAACGGCGGCGAAGCAGAAGGCGGCCAGACGAACGGCTCGGATTGCGCTCATGCGAAACGGCTCCAATGGACACTGCTTTTTGAGGAGCACGTGATATCGCCCCGCTTGTCTCGGCGAAGCATTTTTAGCCCCCTGCGGTCGATTTGACTAGGCCGGGGCAGCTTTTTCGCCTCTAACGCTCTCCCTGTGTAAAGATTCCATGGCAAGAGCATGGCAAGAGCCGCGCGGTTTCAAGATCGAACATGAGCCTTTCTCTCCTCTGGATCCCGGTGACGCTTGTGGCGGCAGCCGCGCAGACCGCCCGGAACGCTACCCAACGGAAACTGACGGAAACCATCGGCACTGTCGGTGCGACGCAGGTTCGGTTCCTTTATGGGTTCCCCTTCGCGCTCCTCGCCCTCGCCCTGTTGCGGCTCATCGGCGGCGAACCCCTTCCGAGTGTCAACCCGACATTCTTTGGTTACGTGCTGGCAGGCGCCCTGTCGCAGATTCTGGCGACCGGCCTCATGCTGTCGGCGATGCGGCAACGCTCCTTCGCGGTCGTGACCGCCTACACCAAGACGGAACCGGTTCAAGTGGCCGTCTTCGGCCTGTTGTTGCTCGGCGACCACGTCACGCCCTTCATCGCCGTGGCGATCGTCATCGCCACGGCGGGCGTCCTCGTCATGTCGGTCAAGCCTGGCACGGATCTCAAGAATGCGGGGTGGCGCCCAGTGGTTTTCGGCGTGGCGTCGGGGGCCTTTTTTGCCCTCGCGGCGATTGGGTTTCGCGGTGCGATCCTGTCCCTCGACCAGGGTTCCTTCGTGATGCGTGCCACCACCACGTTGGCATGCGCGCTTGGGCTTCAGACCGCCATCCTGGTGGGATGGCTCGGCCTTTTCGACCGCCGGGCCCTTCTGGCCAGTTTCGGCGCCTGGCGCCCTTCCCTGGGGGCGGGTTTTCTGGGAGCGCTGGCGTCGCAATTCTGGTTCATCGGTTTCGCGCTGACCACCGCGGCGAATGTTCGAACCCTCGCGCTGGTCGAGGTCGTGATGGCGCAACTCGTCTCGCACCGTTTCATGGCCCACACCACCACGCGGCGGGAAGTTGCCGGAATGGCCCTCATCGTTCTCGGTGTCGGATTGTTGCTTTGGGCGCAACGCTGACGGGGCGCTCTGGAAGCGATCAGGTGCGACTTGCCTGAGAGCCGACCACGCTGCTAACTTTATATCGTTAACAGCGTGGGATTGTTTCGATGAGCACAGGCTCCGGGGTTGCGGCGATTTTTCGAAACCTCAGCGTCGGCGATCCTGTGCCTTGGTTCAGGCAGAGTTGCACCAGCAATCCCAGTTACGCATTCGACATGGCGGGCGGGCGTTACGTGGTGCTCTGTTTCTACGCCACGGCGGCAGACGAGGTCGGGCGCGCAACGCTTGCTGCCATCAACGGGCCGATGAGGCCACTTCTGGACGATCACCACATCGCGCTGTTCGGGGTCAGCGCCGATCCGGCCGACCGCGATCAGGAGCGCGCGCAACAGGCTCTGCCGGGCATCCGGCATTTCTGGGATTTCGACGGGAAAATCGGAAAATTGTGCGGCGCCATCCCGACCGATTCCGGGAGCGAGGGGGTGCGGGTGCGGCGGTTCTGGATGGTGCTCAACCCGACCTTACGCGTGCGCGCCATCTTCCCGTTCAAGGACGATGGCAGCGACCGCGACGAGGTGCTGGCCTATCTGCGGGCTCTGCCGTCGGTCGACCGGTTTGCCGGATTTGAGGTCCACGCGCCTGTGCTTGTTATCCCCGACGTGTTCGAGCCGGATTTCTGCAACCACCTGATCGGCCTCTACCATCAACATGGGGGCGAGGAATCGGGCTATATGCGGGAGATCGATGGCAAGACCGTCGCGACCCATGATCACAGCCACAAGCGGCGGAAGGATTACACAATCGCCGATGAAGGTCTGATCCGCCAGATCTAGGCGCGGATCATCCGCCGGATCAACACCGAGATCGAGAAAATACACTTCTTCAAACCGACCCGGATGGAGCGCTACATCGTCGCCTGCTATGCGGCGGAGGATGGCGGTCATTTCCGGATGCATCGCGACAATACCACGAGGGGCACCGCTCACCGGCGTTTCGCGGTTTCGATCAATCTGAACGATCGTTTCGAGGGCGGAGAGGTCAGTTTTCCCGAATACGGGCCGCGCGGCTATAAAGCGCCCGCCGGCGGGGCCGTGGTGTTCTCCTGCTCGCTGCTTCACGCAGTGTCGCGCGTGACGGAGGGCGAGCGGTTTGCCTTCCTGCCGTTCATCTACGATGACGAGGCCGCGCGAATTCGCGAGGCCAACAACGCCCATCTGGGCGACGAGGTCGCCGCCTACCGCGCTTGAGGCGTGGCGAGGGCGAGGGGCAGCACCGCATTTCGCGTCAAGGGTGCGAGCGGCGTATCTCCGGGTTGGCGGGGATCGAGCCAGATCGTCTCGGCGATTTCCGCCCCGCAATCCGCCTCGCCGGCAATTCTGACCTCGTAGATCGCGGCCCTCACGATCCGTCCCGGCTCATGAGCGGCGGTATCCTCGTATGTTCCGAGCGCCACTTCGGATCCGGGCACGATAGGGCATCCGATTTCCTCAACGAGCTCTCGCGTGAGCGCCGCGAGATCGTTCTCTCCCGGCTCCCTCTTGCCTCCCGGCTGCATGAAGGCGCTGGTGCCCTTCTTGCGGACGAGAAGCAGGTGGCCGAGGCGGTTGCGGACGAGGGCTGCCACCACTTCGATCGCCCGGTCTTCACGCGTCTCGATCGAACCCTGCGGGCTGCTGACGGTCATGGGCATCCTCGAAAAGGGCTGAGCTCGGCGGGGAATTCGCCCCAGGCGGTTTCTCTTGCTCAGTGGGTAAAACAACCCCATCTTGATCTCWACAGCTCAAATCGGAGACCGCCATGACCGCCTGTATCGTCGGCTGGGCGCATACGCCCTTCGGAAAACATGATGCCGAGACGGTCGAAAGCCTGATCGTCCGGGTGACCAACGAAGCGCTGGAGCATGCGGGCATCGGCGCCGAGGATGTGGACGAGGTCGTCCTGGGCCATTTCAACGGCGGTTTCTCGGCGCAGGATTTCACGGCCTCGCTGGTATTCCAGGCCAGCGACAAGTTTCGTTTCAAGCCCGCGACCCGCGTCGAAAATGCCTGCGCCACCGGCTCGGCGGCCGTTCATCAGGCCATCAAGTCGATCGAGGCGAAGCACGCCAGGACCGTTCTGGTGGTGGGCGTGGAGCAGATGACCACAACGCCGGGGCCCGAAATCGGCAATATTCTCCTGAAAGCCTCCTACCTGCCGGAGGACGGCGAGACCAAAGGCGGCTTCGCGGGTGTTTTCGGGCAGATCGCCGGCCGGTATTTTCAGCAATATGGCGATCAGTCGGATGCCCTGGCGTTGATTGCCGCCAAGAATCACCGAAACGGCGTCGACAACCCCTACGCGCAGATGCGCAAGGATTTGGGCTACGAGTTCTGCCGGGCCGAGAGCGAAAAGAACCCGTTCGTCGCCGGCCCCCTGAAGCGGACCGATTGCTCCCTCGTCTCCGACGGCGCGGCGGCTCTGGTGATCGCCGATACCGAGACGGCCCTTCGCATGCGCCGGGCAGTGGCCTTCCGCGCCGCGGCCCATGCGCAGGATTTTCTGCCCATGTCCAAGCGCAATATCATTGAATTCGAAGGCTGCGCGGAAGCGTGGCAGCGGGCGCTCAAGCAGGCGGGCGTTGCGCTGACCGACCTGTCCTTCGTGGAGACGCACGATTGCTTCACGGTCGCCGAACTCATCGAATATGAGGCCATGGGCCTGACGCCGCGGGGCGAGGGGGCCAGGGCCATCAAGGAAGGCTGGACCAACCGCGACGGCAAGCTACCGGTCAACCCGTCGGGAGGGCTGAAGGCCAAGGGACACCCCATCGGCGCTACCGGGGTGTCCATGCATGTCTTGTCGGCCATGCAGCTCTGCGAGGAGGCGGGCGGAATTCAGGTCCGCGACCCCAAGCTGGGCGGCATCTTCAACATGGGTGGCGCGGCGGTTGCGAACTACGTGAGCGTTCTGGAACGCATCAAGTAGGCTTCTATTCGCCCGGCGCCTTCGCGGCGATGGCGAGGGCGTGCAGCCCTCGCTCGAAGGCGCCCTTCACCGCTTCGTTGACGAGGCGGTGGCGGGCGATCCGGCTCTTGCCGATGAACGCTTCCGACACGATATCAATGCGGAAATGGGTTTCTCCACCTTCCCTCCAGCCGCCGTGCCCCCGGTGCTGCTCCGATTCGTCCGTGACGATGAGGCGGGTCGGCCGCAGGGTCGCGTTCAAGGTGTCGGTGATCCATTCGGCGAGGGGCATCGTCGGTTGTGAACCTTTTTTAAACTGGGCCGCGGCGAAAAGCGTTGGGGCCTTGGCTCTTTGCCCCAAGCCACTCATACTC
>NZ_JBFUHH010000013.1:0-65017 GCF_056402495.1 Microvirga sp. P4_A5
GACAGGGACAGTCTAAGTGCTTGTGATTTAAGGAAAAATGGCGCGCCCGAAAGGATTCGAACCTCTGACCCCCAGATTCGTAGTCTGGTGCTCTATCCAGCTGAGCTACGGGCGCCTGCGGTCCAGCTTGCGAGAAGCGGCGTGGACCGGAGGCGGCTGATTAGATCGTTCTGGCGCGCTTGGCAAGCCCGTTTCTGCGAAGTTTGGTTCAGTTTGGCTATTGCGGCCCGTCGCCCAACTGACGGTCGGGAATGGTGAGGCGGAAACAGGTGCCGGTGGCGCCCTCGTCAAGGGTGATGGTGCCGCCGTGGAGGCGGACGATCTCCGCCACGATGGTGAGCCCGAGGCCCGTGCCGCCCTTGCGGTTGGAGACCTGGAACGGCGTGAAAAGATCGACCCGGAGCCGGTCGGGGATGCCGGGGCCGTTGTCCCGGACGCAGATGACGACCTCTCCGCCCTTGCGCACCGCGCTCACGTCGATTTCCGGCGTCCCCTCATTGGTTCCTGCCTGGCTGAGGGCTTGCACGGCGTTGCGCACGAGATTTACGAGGACCCGGGAAAGCTGGTCCTCGTCCGCGTCGATCATCAGTTGCTCCGGCACATCGATCCGAAAAACGATCCCGCGCTCCGGGGCGAGGTCGGTCAGGTTGGCGAGATCCGCGATCACGGGCTCGAGTTGCATCATCCGGCGATGCGGCAGCCGCTCGGCGGCGCGGCCATAGGCGAGGGTCGCCTCGCAAAAGGCAATGGCGCGATCGAGGGTCGCCACGAGGCGGGGCGCCACACGCTGCACGGTGTCGTCGCTGACGCGATCGAGCCGGTCGGTGAGCAGGTGGGCGGTCGTGAGCATGTTGCGCAATTCGTGATTGATCTTGCTGACGGCCAATCCGAGCTCTGCCAGGCGTCGCTTCTGACGCAGCTCGTCAGCCAGGGTGGTTTCCATCTGCGCCAGCGCCTGCTCCGCGAGCCCGATCTCGTCCCCGCGGGCGGTCGGTCGAATGACCCGCGACGCATCCTCGGGATTGGTCGAAAACTCGGCGATGTTCCCGGTAAGGCGCCTCACCGGACGAACGATCACCCATTGCAGGGCAAAATAGAGGAAACTCGCGGTGATCGCGGAGATGAGCAGCGACACCAGGAGAATGTTGCGGGAAAATTCGAGCATCGCCGAGCGCAGCGGGCGCGGGTCGAGGATCAGTTCGACGAAATCGACGCCCATGCCGGCGCCGATGACGCGGATTGGCTCGTTCCCGGGATCGACCAGTGTCTCGAAGGCGTCGCGGGTCAGAACCATCCACGATTCATTGCGAAGGTCGACGGTCCTCGCGACTTGGGAAGGCATGTCGCCCGCCGCGAGAAGGGAGCGCTTGCCGCCGCCACGAATGGCGATGGCCTTGGCTCCCACGCCGGCAAGAAGTCGCATTTCCAGTTCCTGCGGCAGGCTTTCCTCGGTGGCGGCATCCAGCACCAGGGCTGCGATCTGGGCCGCGGCGAGGCGGTCGCTGAGCCAGGTCCGTCGAAAATTGACGACGGATGGAACGTAGATCAGCACCTCGGCCACCATCACGAACAGGATGGTCAGCAGCAACAGCCGCGTGGACAGCCCGAAATGCCTCAGCAGGCTGGCGGGAGCAAGACGGGGCTGACCGGGTCTCATGGGGATTATCTAACCCCACCGCCGGACAAAGCCGAGAGCCCTGCGCAACCAAGGCGCCTGCGCCGAGAGTTTGAGATATTCCAAGGCGGCGCTTCGACCGACGTCCGAATAGGCGGGGCCTGACAAAGCAACCCCGGCAAGGTCGGACACAGCCAGTCCGTTTGCCATCGCCAAAGCCCACGGCGCCACGAGATCGTGGGCACGGGCCCCGACGATCGAGCAACCGAGGATTTTGCCGGTGGACGTCGTGACCACTTTGATGTGCCCCTCTGTCGTCCGGTCGGCGATCGCGCGGGAATTGTCGGCGAAGGGCGCCCGCAAGACGCAAATGGACGTGGATCTTTCCCTCGCCTGCGCTTCCGTAAGTCCAACGGAAGCGATTTCGGGAGCGCCGTGAACGAGCCGCGGCACTGCCGTTGGGTCAAAGCGCGTCGGCAACCGCAGAACGGCGTTTCGGAAAGCGAAACCTGCCTGCTGCGTCGCGAGCGGAAGTGTATGGTCGACCGCATAGACTTTCGGGTTGGTGGTGCGCAGGTGATGGTCGAGTTCGAGGCCCTCGGGTCCGGTGCGAATTTTCGCGGCGGCCAGGTTCAGGCCATCGAAAACCGGGCTCCTTCCGCTGGCCAGGACGAGATGACCTGCCTCCGGATGAACCTCCCCATGGGAGAACCTGGCCACGATGCCGCCATTGGCACCTTCCTCGAAAGCCACATCCGAGCCTAGTCGAAAATCGATTCCCTCCCGGCGCAGGCTCCGGTCGACGATTGCAACCATCTCGGGATCCTCCCGTTTCAGGAGGCGCTCTTCCGGCGCGATGACCGTAACGCGGGAACCGAGACGCCGGTAGGTCTGCGCGAGCCACACCGCTTCCGATTCGGCGCCGAGGATCAAAAGGTCTCGCGGCAACGCTGCCAGATCCAGGACCGAGTCTTCGGTGAGATACGGCACTGTTTCGAGTCCGGGAATGGCCGGGAGATCCGGCCGGCCTTCCGGCGCGAGGACGAACCGGCGTGCGCGGATGGTCGTGGATCCCGCCAGCAAGGTTGCCGGATCGGCGAAATGGGCTGTCTCGTGGATGACATGGACGCCCATTGCCCGGTACCGGTCGAGCGCCGCCATGGGAGCGTCGCGAGCCACGACGTGGCGCATATGGGAGCGGAGACCGGCCCAATCGATCTCGGGTTCGGCACGCTCACGCCCGATTCCCAGGTCGAAAGCGGTCCGCAAGGCGTGGGCTCGGTCGGCCGCTGCCCGCAGGGTGGCTGCCGACAGGCCCCGCTCCTCGGCCCGAGACGGTTCGCCAACCAGGACGACCGAAACGCCCAAAAGCGCCCCGGCGGCGGCAAGGGACAAGCCTGCGGGCCCAGTTCCCACCACGCACAAATCCGGCTGCAGCGTCGCGCCGCCTTTGTTCAGGGGCTTTTTCACCCGTCAGTCTCCTTGCGCCGAGCCTGCCATTTCCTCACGAGGATGGGACCAAGCGCAAGAAGGCCCAGCGCTGCAAGAGCTATCATGAGTTGCGGCGTGAGCAAGCTCTCGGGCTGAAACTGGATTTCACACGCGCTCTTTCCCGCCGCGGCACATTCGGAAACCTGCCGCTCGTGCGCCGCAAAGGCGGCGTCCAACCCGGATCCCGCCACCGCGAAGGCGTAACAGATGGGAATCGCGCCGAGCAGGGTCGCGGCCATGAAAGTTCTGAAACGCATTCCGAACAAGGCCGCCGCCAGATTGGTGATCCAGAAGGGCATCACCGGCAGGAGACGCATAAACAGGAGGTAGGAGAACGATTCCGCACGAAAATTGGCGGCGAGTTGCTGAATCCTCGGGCCCGCCCAGCGCAAAAGCGGCTCGCCGATGGTCGACCGCGCGATCAGGAAAATGCTGGCCGCCCCCGAGGTCGCGCCGAGGGCCGCAACGGCGCCCCCGAGCGGCCAGCCGAACAGGAAGCCTCCCGCCACGCTCATAAAAGCCGCGGCCGGAATTGAGAGCGTCACCATGGCGGCGTAGATCAACAGATAAAGCCCGATTGCCGCCAAGGGCCGTGCGGCAACGACCTCGCGGATGGCCCCGCGATGCCCGGCGAGCGATTCCAGCGTGAAATAGCGGTGGGAGCCGGTTGCAAAGAAGGCTCCCAGAAGCACAATGACAAGCGTGAGCGGCACAAGGCGCAGGAGACGGGCTTGCCCGTTCCGCTCCGGCTTCTCCATGGACGATTCGGCCACTCTGGCTCCCTTGCGACGATCCCGCTCTATCTAGCGTATCGGCGCATTCTGCACAGGTCGCGCCGGACCCAAGGTGGAGTTTTGCCGCCGGCGGAGGGGCAGACGAGCGTTGACTTTGAGGCCTCGTTCCGTCATAAGCCCGCATCTGACGGCGCCCGGTTTGGGCGCTGATCGTATTTTAGAAACAGTTTTGGGGCGGAAGCCCTCCAATTCAGACGGGCGCGAGCCGTGAGCACCGCTGCCCCTCATTCGACCGGAGAAGAGCCGTGAAGAGGACTTATCAACCGAGCAAGCTCGTTCGCAAGCGCCGCCATGGCTTTCGCGCGCGCATGGCCACAAAGGGTGGCCGCAAGGTGATTGCCGCTCGTCGCGCTCACGGCCGCAAGCGCCTGTCGGCGTAAGCCCGCACCCTGGCCGGCCCGGTGTGCGAGCCCTATGCAGGTTCGATCGGGCGCCTGACGAAACGACCTGACTTCGTTGCGGCGGCCTCCGGCCGCCGCTTTCATACGGAGCGGATGACGGTGCAAGGCCGCCTCAGAGAAGCGGATTGYGGACTTCGTTTCGGATTGACCGTCACCAAGCGGGTGGGTCATGCGACCGAGCGAAACCGCATCAAGCGGCGGCTTCGGACGGTCTGCCAGAAAGCAGGCGTGGATTTTCGTCACGTCGCCGCCGATATCGTGATCATCGGGCGCCGCGACATCCTGACCGCTGACTATGACCTGCTGATAGACGATCTTCGGCGTGCGCTGCGGGTCGTCACGAAACCCAAAAGTACGCAGCTTAAGAGCACGCAGCTCGAAAGCACGAGGCCGGAGGCTCCCCCCTCCTCCTCCTCACCTCCCACCAACGGCGAGCGTCGCGGACATCCCAATGCGTAACGAAAACAAGAACCTTATCGTGGCTATCGCCCTGTCGATGGCGATCCTGATCGGCTGGCAGTATTTCTTTGCCGCGCCCGAGGCGGAGCGCCATCGTCAGGCCCAGCAGCAATCCGCTCAGGTCAATCCGAACGCGCCCAACGCACCCGCGACCCCGAGCCAGGCCGGAGGGCCGTCCGTCCCCGTCCCCGGGACGGTTCCCGCCTCGCCTGCGGCACAAGCGGTCGAGAGCCGCGAGGCGGCGCTGGCACGCTCGCCGCGCGTCGCCATCGACACCCCGGCCATCCGCGGCTCGATCAACCTGCGCGGCGGGCGCGTGGACGACGTGTCGCTCAAGACCTACCACGAGACCGTCGACCCCAAGAGCCCCAACATCGTGCTGTTCTCGCCCTCGGGCACGCAGAACCCCTACTACGCCGAATTCGGCTGGGTCGGCGCCGAGCCGGGAGCGCTGCCGGGCACCAACACTTTGTGGACTGCCGACAAGTCTACCCTTACGTCTTCGAGCCCAGTGACGATGACCTGGGATAACGGTCAGGGGCAGATCTTCCGGCGCGTCGTGTCCGTCGACGACAAGTTTATGTTCACCGTCAAGGATTCGGTCGAAAACCGCGGGTCCGCGCCCATCACGCTTCATCCCTACGGGCTGGTGTCGCGGCACGGCACGCCGACCACGCTAGGCTATTACGTCCTGCACGAGGGCCTGATCGGCTTCGTGGGCGACCAGGGATTGCAGGAATACACTTATTCGAAGCTCGACAAGGAAAGCCCGGTTCCGGGCCAGAACACCCTCGGAAAGGTCTGGGATAACGCCGTCGGCGGCTTCTTGGGCATCACCGACAAGTACTGGGCGGCCGCTGTGGTGCCGGATCAGGCGCAAGCCTATCAGGGCTCGTTCACGGCGCGGCAGGACCCGACCGGCAAGGTCTATCAAGCAAATGTTCTCGGGGCAGCTCAGACGCTGCAGCCCGGCGCCACGACGGAAATGACCCAGCGCCTCTTCGCCGGCGCCAAGGAAGTCGCGGTCGTCGATCAGTATCAGGACGGCTACGGCATCAAGAACTTCGACCGCCTGATCGACTGGGGCTGGTTCTATTTCATCACCAAGCCGCTGTTCAAGGTTCTGGACTTTTTCTATCGCCTGTTCGGAAACTTCGGCGTCGCGATCCTGATCGTCACCGTCATCCTGAAAATCTTCTTCTTCCCGCTCGCCAACAAATCCTATGCGTCGATGGCGAAGATGAAGGCGGTTCAGCCCGAGATGACGTCGATCCGGGAGCGCTACGCGGACGACAAGGTCAAGCAGCAACAGGCGCTGATGGAACTCTACAAGAAGGAGAAGATCAATCCGGTGGCAGGCTGCTGGCCCGTTTTGATCCAGATCCCGGTATTCTTCGCGCTCTATAAGGTGCTGTTCGTCACCATCGAGATGCGTCACGCGCCGTTCTTCGGCTGGATCCGCGATCTCGCAGCGCCGGATCCCACATCGGTCTTCAACCTGTTCGGCCTGCTTCCCTACAATCCGGGAGCGGTGCCGGTGATCGGTCACTTCCTCATGCTCGGCGCTTGGCCGCTCATGATGGGCATCACCATGTGGCTGCAGATGAAGATGAATCCGGAGCCCCCGGATCCGGTCCAAAGGCAGGTTTTCGCCTGGATGCCCGTGATCTTCACCTTCATGCTGGGCTCTTTCCCCGCCGGTCTCGTGATCTATTGGGCTTGGAACAATCTTCTGTCGGTGACGCAGCAAGGCTTCATCATGCGGCGCAACGGCGTGAAGATCGAGTTGTGGGACAATCTTCGGGCGCTGTTCCGGAAAAAAGCCCCCGCAAAGGGCTAAACACACCGAGCCTCCGCAATCGAAATCCCCGGATCGCTTCCGGGGATTTTTTTGTCTCCCAAGCCTGGCCTTTGCGGGTGCGCCGAACGCGCTATATGCCTGCCATGACCAGCGGATGGCAGCGTTTCAGTGGCGCCGATGCACGATAACTCGCCCTCGGGCGCGGCCATGGCGCAGGAACGCGAGCTGAAGCTCGAATGCGACCCGCGCGACGTGGGACGCCTGCTCCATCACCCGCTTGTCGCAAGCGCGCTGCCCAGTCCGGAAAGCAGCGGAATTCTTGACGCCACCTATTTCGATACGCCGGACCAAACATTGCGGCGCGCCGGTATCGCGCTGCGCATTCGAAAACACCATGGCCGTCACATCCAGACGATCAAGGCCGAAAAAGGCCCGCGGAGGATCGCACTCAATCGCGCCGAATGGGACACGGAGGTGGATGGGCCCATGCTCGACCGGCGAGCCGCCGCAGGAACACCGCTTGCGCCGTTCCTCGACGACGAAGCCATCCGACGCCAGATCCGGCCCGTTTTCACGGTCAGAACGCGACGGCACGCTTTTCTGATCGACGCCCACGGCGCCACGATCGAACTCGTCCTTGACCGCACCATCGTGAAGTCCGGAAGACGCACCAGCCATCTCACTGAAATCGAACTGGAACTCAAGGCCGGCGAGCCGCGCGCCCTGTTTCTCACCGCGCAGGAACTGGCCCGCGAGGTTCCGTTGCGGCTTTCCACGCTTGCGAAATCCGACCGCGGCTATCGCCTGCTCGAACGCTCTCCACCAGCACCGGTAAAAGCCCGGCCGCCCCGTATTCGGGCCGGGACCGCGAGCGCCGAAGCTTTCCAGACCATCGCGCGCGAGGCCCTGTCACAATTTCTCCGGAACGAGGAATTGTGGCGGTCCTTTGCAGATCCCGAAGCGCTGCACCAGATGCGCGTGGGATTGCGGCGGCTGAAAACCGCCGTCTCGTTGTTCAAGCCGGCTTTTTCATCCGGCGGCGTCCGGAAGGTGAAGAACGAATTGCGACTTATCGCGAGATTGCTGGGCCCTGCTCGAGATCTCGACGTGCTTTCCCAGCGATTTCAGGATGAAGTCAACCAGCCGACTGAGAGCGAGGTTGCGGACGTCGAACAGCGGCGCGAGGCCGCCTATGCGAAAATCAGGCGAAAACTCGACAAACCTCGTTACAAAAGGGCAATTCTCCATCTGGCGGTGTGGATTGAAGGGGGCAACTGGCTCACCATTTCGTCGTGCAGGATCCAGAAGGCGCGAAGCCGACCCGTCGAGCGTCTTGCGAAGAAGCGGCTTGCGCGCGGCTGGAAACGAATCTTCCGCGACGCGAAGCGCATCGAGAAATTCTCCACCGAGAAGCGACACGCACTTCGGATGCGGATCAAGGGCCTCCGGTACGGTGCGGAATTTTTCGCCGACACTTTCAAAGAACGGCACAGCGGGCCCAGGAAAGAACTGCTGCGAACCCTCGAAAAGCTGCAGGACCTGCTGGGCGACATGAACGATTTTGCGCTCCGGCAGCAGGCCTTCCCGGACAGCGCCACCGAAAGCGCGGATCAAAGCGCCGCGGCCATCGATGCCCTGATGCCGGAAGCGCAGAAAGAGGCCCATCGGCTGCGTTCCCTGAAGCTCTTCTGGGAGTAGATTTTCGGCGCGTTCGGATCGCAGTGGCTACCCCGGCTTGAAGAAGCGCCCCGGACCGTCGATAAGAGGCCATGAGTGACATCGATCCTGACATTGATCCCTTCGTCGAGGCCGGCCGCAAGTTGTTTGCCGGCGAGGCGGATTTCATCTGGGCGGCCAACACGCTGAAAAACCTTCCGCCCATGTCGAAGGTGGAAATCGCGTTCGCCGGTCGTTCCAACGTGGGCAAATCGAGCCTTGTCAACGCCCTCACCGGGCGCAACACGCTGGCCCGGACGTCCCACACCCCCGGCCGCACGCAGCAGCTCAATTTTTTCGATATCGGAGGCCGCTTCCACCTCGTCGATATGCCGGGCTATGGCTATGCGGCCGTGGAAAAGGCGAAGGTTCAGGCTTGGACCAAGCTCATCCACGATTACCTTCGGGGCCGCTCCAGTCTCGCGCGGGTCTATCTCCTCATCGATGCGCGCCATGGCATCAAACCGGTAGACGAGGTGCTTCTTGAAACCCTCGACAAGGCGGCCGTTTCCTATCAGATCGTGTTGACGAAAGCCGACGAACTGAAGCCTGGCGGCATTGAGGAACGCACGGCCGAGACCTCCGCGAACATCGCCAAGCGCGCCGCGGCCTTTCCGGAGATCATTCCCACTTCCAGCCGGGCCGGAACCGGCATCGCGGACCTGCGCACATCGGTCGCGAGGCTGTTGAGCGAACGAGGCGCCGGATGATCCTTCCGGAGCGCGTTCTTGTGGCTCTCGGAGCGCTGGCAGGTGTCCTTGGCGTCGCCCTCTCGGCGGCAGCGTCCCATATGACCGGAAACGCCTCGCTTCAGATCGCCGCGCAATTCCTGCTCTTCCATGCCCCGGCGCTCTTGGTGCTCGCCGCCCTCGTCTCGCAGGGCGGGGTCAATGCCCGACTCGGTCGCCTCTCCGGCTTCCTCATGGCGCTTGGCTTGGTACTGTTCTGCGGAGACCTGTCGCGCCGCGCCCTGTCGGGCGTTGCCCTCGCGCCGATGGCCGCGCCCACCGGTGGGGTCCTGTTAATGATCGGCTGGGCCCTGGCGGGCACCTCGGCTTTTGTGCGGCCCAGATCGTAAGCCCTGTTTCCAGACCGGCCACGCTGGGCTAGAACCCAACCCGTTTCGTTCACCTTCGGAGCCGCCCATGTCCGAGAAGCCTTCCCCGGTCGACCAGCTGCCGGACGTTCACGTTCAGGCCGAAGTGCTCGTGCAGGCGCTGCCGCACATGCAGCGTTACGACCAGGAGGTCGTCGTCATCAAGTATGGCGGCCACGCCATGGGCGATCGCGCGGCGGCGGAAGATTTTGCCGAGGATGTGGTTCTGCTCGAGCAATCGGGCATCAAGCCCATCGTGGTCCATGGCGGCGGCCCGCAGATCGGCAGGATGCTCGAAAAGCTTGGCATCAAGTCGGAGTTTCGGGCCGGATTGCGCGTCACCGATCAGGCGACTGTCGAAGTCGTCGAGATGGTTCTGGCAGGCTCCATCAACAAGCAGATCGTCGGCTGGATCGGCGCGGAGGGCGGCAAAGCCATCGGCCTTTGCGGCAAGGATGGCAACATGGTGACGGCCCGTAAGGTCAACCGCACCACCATCGACCCCGATTCGAACATCGAGAAGGTGGTGGATTTGGGTTTTGTCGGCGAGCCCGAAACGGTCAACCGGGCCGTGCTCGATCAGGTGCTGGGTGCCGAATTGATCCCGGTTCTCGCGCCGGTCGCGGTCGGCAACGACGGGCAGACCTATAACGTCAACGCGGATACCTTCGCGGGCGCCATTGCAGGCGCGATGATGGCCAAACGTCTTCTGCTGCTGACCGACGTTCCCGGGGTGCTCGACAAGAACAAGAACCTGATCCCCGAAATGACCATCGACGATTGCCGCCGCCTCATCGCGGACGGCACCATCACCGACGGCATGATTCCCAAGATCGAGACCTGTATCTACGCGTTGGAGCGCGGCGTGGAGGCGGTGGTCATCCTCGACGGCAAGGTGCCCCATTCGGTTCTGCTCGAGCTTTTCACCGATCACGGCGCCGGCACTCTGATCCGCCGCGCCTGAGGCCTTTAAATCGTCTCCCTCCGGGCGTATATTGGAGCAATGGGGCCATCACGGCCCCATTGTCATCTTTGGATACCATGAAAGCCTCACCGGCCGATAATAGTCTCCCTGTAACAGAATCCCGCGCGTTCTCCCATGTGGACACCTGGGTGTTCGACCTCGATAACACCCTCTACCCGCACACCTCCCTCATCTGGCCGCAGGTGGACGAGCGCATCACCCTCTATATTGCCAACATGTTTGGAATCGACGGATTGTCGGCACGGGCCTTGCAGAAATATTTTTACCACAAGCACGGCACGACCCTGCGGGCACTCATCGACGAGCATGACGTCGACCCGTACGATTTTCTGGATTTCGCGCACGATATCGACCATGCGTCGATCGAGATCAACGCCAATCTGGGCGATGCCATCGAAAGACTGCCCGGCCGCAAGCTGATCCTTACCAACGGCTCACGCAAGCATGCCGAAAACGTCGCGCGGAAACTCGGCATTCTCGACCGATTCGAGGATATTTTCGACATCGCGGCGGCCAACTTCGTCCCCAAGCCGGATCGGCGGGCTTATGAGACGTTTCTTGAAAAGCACGGCGTGGAGCCGGCTCGCTCGGCGATGTTCGAGGATATCGCCAAAAACCTCGTGGTCCCCTACGAACTCGGTATGACCACCACCCTCATCGTGCCGCAGACGCTCGACCCGTTCCGGGAGGAATTCGAGCAGGAGGCCGTGCGCACGCCGCATATCGATTATGTGACGGACGATCTGGCGGATTTCCTTAAGGAATGCGTGGCCATGGGACGTCGCTGAAGTAACCGATCGTGGTCCCCCGTCGCGTCGCCGCTCCAATTGCCAAGAGCAACCCCTCCTGCTAGTTATGTTATATCAACATAATGGGGGGCGTCTCGTGGCGACGTACGATCAAGATACCAACGCCTATCTTCTCGAAGCCGGCGACGTGACGTTCACCATGCCGGCCGACCCGGCCGGCGGCATCGACGCTTCGGTGACTGGGAACAATCTCGACAATACCATCGCCGGAAATGCCGGCAATAATCTGATCGATGGCGGCGCGGGGGCGGATACACTTTCCGGCGGCCTGGGCGATGATACGTATGTGGTCGACGAGGCAGGGGATGTCGTGGATGAAGCGGCCGACGAGGGGGACGATACGGTCTTTGCGTTCATCAATATCGATCTGAGCCTGGCGGCTTTTGCCAACGTCGAGAACGCGACTCTCTTCGGCGCGGTCAATCTCGATATGACGGGGAATGACCTGGACAACGACCTGTTCGGAAATACAGGCGACAATTTTATCTTTGGCGGAATGGGCGACGATTATCTGACCGGTGGCGGCGGTCTTGACGAACTGGCCGGCGGAGAAGGGGACGACCTTTACTACATCGAGGACGCCAGCGCGGTCGTGACTGAAAACGATGGCGAAGGAGACGACACGATATTTTCGATTATCGACATCGACCTGAACAATTACGCCCATGTCGAAGATGTCATCTTGTTCGACGAGAACGATCACAACCTCACAGGGAACAATGGGGCCAACGGGCTCTATGGCAATATCGGAGTCAACAGCATCGTCGGTGGCGCGGGGAATGATTCGCTCATAGGCGGCGGAGGGGCCGACACGCTGGAAGGTGGGCAGGGTGACGATATCTATTTTGTCGATGATACGGACGGCACGCTGACGGAGCTCGTCGGCGAAGGCATCGATCAGGTGGTTGCGTCCGTCAGCTTCGCCCTCGGGGACGAGTTCGAAAGACTGCAACTGGACGCTCACGGCAACATCGACGGCACCGGCAACGGCCTGGACAACGAGATCATCGGCAACGATGGGAACAACCGGCTGAACGGCGGCGCGGGGGCCGACACTCTCGCCGGGAGCCTCGGCAACGATGTGTACGTGATCGACGGAGCCGACCTCATCGAAGAGTTCGCGCTAGAAGGGACCGACCGCGTCGAAATCACCGCGGCTTTCACTCCAAACACCTATACGATTGCGGCTTTCGTCGAGAACGTCACCGTCGCCGGAACGAGAGATTTCGATGTTACCGGCAATACGGCCGACAATTTCATCGCGGGCAACAGCGGACGAAACACACTGACCGGAGATGCCGGGTCCGATACGCTCGATGGTGGTGCGGGATCTGACGTGATGATCGGTGGCACCGGCGACGATCTCTACATCGTCGATTCCGTGGGGGATGTCGTCACCGAGAACGTTGGCGGCGGGACCTTTGATCGCGTCATCACGAAGGTCAGCTACACGCTCGGCGCGCAGCTTGAATATCTCGCGATGGAAAACGGGGCCGGCAATCTCGCCGGCACCGGCAATGCCCTCGACAACACGATGTTCGGCAATGACGGGAACAATGTGCTCGACGGTGGCGCGGGCCGCGACCAGCTCAACGGTGCCACAGGAAACGACACCGTCCACGGCGGCGACGGCGACGACACGATCAATGAATCCGGCGACGGCAACGACGTCTTGAATGGCGGCGCCGGGACCGACGACCTTCGCGCCGAGGGTGGCAACGACTTGCTGGACGGCGGCACGGGAGCGGACCTTCTGAAAGGCGGCGCGGGCAACGACAGCTACCTGGTCGATAACGCTCTCGACATCATCGTCGAAAACGGGGGGGAAGGCCTTGATGCCGTCACCGCGAGCGCGAGTTACGCGCTGAGCGCCGGCGCATCAGTCGAGATGTTGACGGCGGCCGCAGGTACCGCTGCCATCAACCTCAGCGGCAACGAGGGCCTCAATACCATCGTTGGAAACACCGGCAGGAACACCCTATCCGGCATGGACGGCAACGATCTCCTGACGGGCGGCAAGGGGAAGGACACGTTCGTGTTCGCCACCGCGCTCAACAAGACAACGAATGTCGACAAGATCACCGACTTCAACGTGAAGGACGACAGTATCCAGCTCGACGACGCGGTCTTCAAGAAGATCGGCAAGGGTACGGCCCTGAAGCCTGGCAAGCTCAACAAGAAATTTTTCGCCCTCAACAAACCGAAGGATAAGGACGACCACATCATCTTCAACACCAAGAAAGGCGTTCTCTCCTACGACGTCGATGGATCCGGCAAAGCCAAAGCCGTCGACTTCGCCGTTCTCAAGAAGGGATTGGTTCCGACGGCGCTGGATTTCTTTGTGATTTAAGCACCGGCTTCCGCCGGACAAATGAAAAGCCTCTCCACTACGGAGAGGCTTTTTGCGTTCTGGTCGTTCCTGCGTGAGGCGTGCTCAGGCAGCGCGGGTATTGACCTTGGTCTCGGCAATGCGCGAAAGCTTCTGGTCGGCGGATTTCTCCTGGTCGAGGACCTGATGCAGAACGCCCGCGCAATCCTCCCGGCCGAGTTGCTTTGCCCAGGCGACCAGCGTCCCGTATCGCGTGATCTCGTAGTGCTCCACCGCTTGAGCGGCAGCGAGCAACGCGGCGTCGAGAACTTCCGGATCGTCGATGTCGCCGGCAATCTCCTGGGCCTCGTCGATGATCCCGTCGATCGCCGGGCAGGTTACGCCCTTCGGATCGTGGCCGTGCATGCGAAAGACCTGCTCGACCATCTTCACGTGCTGCTGTGTCTCGCCGAGATGCGTCTGGAAAGCCTGCTTGAGCTGCGGATCTGTCACTTTCTCGATCATTTCAGGCAACGCCTTCGTGATCTGCTGTTCCGCGTAATAGATGTCCTGCAGCGTGTGGACGAAAAGATCATCCAATGTCTTGATGTCTTTCGAGAAAAGACCCATGGCGCGGCTCCTTCGATTTGGGGGCGTGAACGGCCAGCGCCAAGCGCTGGCGACGGTGTTCGCATTGCGTCAGGAGAACGTCGCGGCGCGTCGGGGGTTCCGATTGGGGAGTCGAACGATGGCCAAGCGCGCGGGGAGAGGTGGCTAGTCGACGGCGCGGAGATTGCGCCCCTGCAAGCGCAGCAATTCGGCCTGCGCGGCGGATTCGCCGTCATCGAACTCGAGCGTCTCGATCGACCGCCCACGCTTCTTGATCTTGTCCGTCGAGATGCGCACTTGCGAGATGTCGTCCTGCGCCTGCTGGAAGTGGGTGGCGAGTTTGGTCACCCTCGTGTCAAGACGTTCCACATCCTCAAGCAGCTTTTGCACTTCGATCTGGATAACGCGGCCTTCCTCCCGGATACGGGCGTCTCTCACCAGGGCCTGCATGACCTGGATGGCCATTGCCAGCAGAGAAGGCGACACGATGACGATGCGCGCGCGGTGCGCTTTCTGGACCACGTCGTCGAAATGTTCCGACAGGTCGGCGTAGATGGATTCCGCCGGCACGAACATCATCGCCATGTCCTGCGTCTCGCCCGGGATGAAATACTTTTCCGAAATGTCCTTGATATGAACCAGCATGTCGCTGCGCACCCGGGCGGCGCCGCGGAGTCGCAACTCGTCCCCCTTCGCGTCGCGGAACTGCGTGAAGGCCTCCAGGGGAAATTTCGCGTCGATCACGAGACCGCGCTCGTCACCCGGCAACCGCACGAGGCAATCCGGGCGCCGCCCGCTCGAAAGGGTCGGCTGGAACTCGAACGCTCCGTTCGGCAAGCCGTCGCGGATGATCGCCTCCATGCGACCTTGCCCGTAAGCGCCACGGCTCTGCTTGTTGGACAAGACATCCTTCAAGCCGACGATCTCACCCGTGAGGTCTTTCAGGTTCTGCTGCGCCGCATCGATCACCGCCAGTCGCTCGTGAAGCTTCGACAGATTCTCGTTCTGGTGCCGGCTCGTCGTCTCGAGACCCTGCCCAACCCGATGCTGAAGCCCGTCGATGCGCTCGGAGATCATGCGGACGAAATCGCTCTGTCGGGTGCCGAAAACCTCGGCGACGGTCTGCATCCGGCCGGTCATTTCCGACTGCAGGCGGGTCATCTCCGCCACCTTGTCGTCCATCTCCCGGGCACGCTCCGCCGCAAGGGCGGCTTCCAACTCCCGCTCCCGGCGCGAGCGCAGCAGCAGGATCGTCAGAACCAAGAGAAGGCCGAGGCTGCCGGCCGCGGTCCCGATCGCCACCTGACCCCAGGTAAGCGAAAGGGAGCCGAGCGTGAGGGCGATATCGTTCATGAATCAGGGCGTTCCCGTTGACGTCGCCATCCGAACATAAGATGAACGATTTGACCATCCCGAGCCAACCGCTTATCTCCGGCCATCATGACCATCAGACCTCTTATCATCCTCCCGGATACCAAGCTCCGCCTCGTTTCCAAGCCGATAGAGGCCGTGACCGAGGAGGTTCGCCGGCTGGCGGACGACATGCTTGAAACCATGTATGATGCCCCGGGCGTGGGGTTGGCGGCCATTCAAGTGGGCGTGGCGGTGCGGATGGTCACGATGGATGTGTCGAAATCCGAGACGGAGCCTCAGCCGATGGTGCTCATCAATCCGGAGGTCCTGGACTCCTCCGACGAGACCAGCGTCTACGAGGAAGGCTGCCTGTCGATCCCCGAATATTATGAGGAAGTCGAGCGCCCGGCCCGCGTACGGTTTCGTTACACCAACCTGCAGGGCGAAACGATCGTGCAGGAGGCCGATGGACTGATGGCGACCTGCGTGCAGCATGAGATCGACCATCTGAACGGCGTGTTGTTCATCGATTACCTGTCCAAGCTGAAACGTGACCGGGTGATGACCAAGTTCAAGAAGGCGGCGAAGCGCGAAGCGAGCGGCGCATGAGCCTCCGTGTCGTCTTCATGGGAACCCCGGAATTCGCGGTTCCGACGCTCGCCGAAATCGTCGGCCAGGGTCATGACGTCGTGGCGGTCTACACCCGGCCTCCGGCCGCCGCCGGGCGTGGCCTGGAACTCCGGCCCTCGCCGGTCCACCGCATGGCCGATCAGTTCGGCCTGACCGTCTTCAACCCAACGACGTTGCGGACCGAGGAGGCGAGCGCCACCTTCCGCGACCATGAGGCCGATGTGGCGGTTGTCGTCGCATACGGGATGCTCCTGCCGAGGGCGATCCTCGATGCGCCGGCTCTCGGTTGCCTGAACCTGCACGCATCGCTCCTTCCGCGGTGGCGCGGCGCGGCGCCCATCCAGCGGGCCATCATGGCAGGGGATGCAGAGTCGGGCATTGCCGTCATGATGATGGAGGAAGGGCTCGACACGGGCCCGGTCGGCATGGTCGAGCGTGTCGCCATCACGCCAGACATGAGCGCCGGCGATCTGCATGATCGGATGATGGTATTGGGTGCCGACCTGATGGTGCGGGCCCTTGCCGCCTTTTCCCGAGGCGCGCTCGGCTTCACGCCGCAATCCGAGCAGGGCGTGACCTATGYGCACAAGCTGCGCAATGAGGATTCGCTGATGGACTGGACCCAATCCGCGCGGGCCCTGCACGATCATGTCCGCGGCCTGTCGCCCTTTCCCACCGCTTATTTCCTCGCCGATTTCGGCAAGGGCGTCGAACGAGTCAAAGTTTTGCGCACCCGGGTCGAGGAAGGCCAAGGCGCGCCGGGCACGGTCCTGGACGATCAGGCGCTGGTCGCCTGCGGCTCCGGCGCCCTTCGCCTGCTGCAAGTGCAACGCCCCGGCAAAGCACCCGTGACAGGGGCCGAATTCCTGCGCGGCGTGCGGCTTGGGCCGGGAGCCAGACTCATATGAACCACGGGCTGGGCTGAAATGCCCCGTTACAAGCTGGTGGTCGAATACGACGGCACGCCCTTCACAGGCTGGCAAATTCAGGCCAATGGGCTGTCGGTCCAGCAGGTCGTTGAGGAAGCCATCGCGCGATTTTCCGGCGAAAGGGTGCGCATCCACTGCGCTGGAAGAACCGATTCCGGCGTTCACGCGACCCATCAGGTCGTTCACGTGGACCTGACGAAAGATTGGCCCGCCGAGACCGTGCGCAATGCCACGAATGCCCACATGAAATCTCTGCCGGTCGCGGTCCTGACCGCGCACCCTGTGGCGGAAAGTTTCAATGCGAGACTCTCAGCGGTCAAGCGGCACTATGTCTACCGCATCCTCAACCGACGAGCACCCGCGGCGCTTGAGTTGAACCGCGTCTGGCATGTTCCCTGGCCGCTCGATGCTGACATGATGCACGAGGCGGCTCGGTCGCTGTTGGGCCGGCACGACTTTACGACCTTTCGCGCGTCGGAATGCCAGGCCAACAGCCCGATCCGCACCCTCGACCGGCTGGATGTCGAGAGAGACGGCGAGGACATCCGGATCTACGCTTCGGCGCGCTCGTTCCTTCATCACCAGGTTCGCTCGATGGTCGGAACGCTCGAGCGGGTCGGCTCAGGACGATGGGAGGTGAACCAGGTCCGTGAGGCGCTCGAGGCCCGCGACAGAACCCGCTGCGGCCCGATGGCGCCGTCTGCGGGGCTTTATCTGATCGGCGTCGACTATCCTGCCTAGATCAGGAGGCTTCGGACAACCGCCCCGATAAAGACGTTCAGGATCAGGCCAAGACCAATGACGGCGACTGCCAGCATATTCGGCACGCCGAGGGTCGCTTTCGTGGCGAACCATTGAGCCCGAAAAACGAGCACAAAGAACGCCAATGTGAACAGTCCGGCAAGGGCGGCTGGCGCCCAGCCGATCAGGAACAAGAACGCGGGTATCGACATCACCAATATGCCGATGACGGAAATCCAGTTGGTGACAATGACGAACGGCACGTATCGCGCCGTCATGCCCATGGCGCGAGACAACCATATCATCGCCACCGGCAACGCCACGAAGCCAGCGACGTGGCCCAATGCGACGATGAGGTCAAACCACACATTGTCGAAAAGCGAAGCGCCGGGGAGGCGAAAGCCGAACCGGACCCGTTCGAGGGCCAGGGACACCACATAGGCCGGGATGGTCAAAAGGATTGCCGCGAACGAGTGCCAAAACCCCCGCTCGCTCATGTCGAACGCCCGCAAACCTTCGGCGCGGTTATGGAGAAGGTCCAGCGTTCCCCGAAACGAACGGTGTACCTCGTCGGCTGTCACGATCATCGGACGATGTCCCAGGGCGAAATCTGTCGGGCCAACTGGCGTCTACCGGGATTCGTTCCCTTCGAAAAAACTGTCTGCGCCCGATCCTCAGACCTGAGGCCCGGGGCCAAAGTAGGCGCCGAGAATGCCGCGATAGATCGCCGTGAGGCGGTTGAGATCGATGACCGCGACCCGCTCGTCGATCTGATGCATGGTCTGGCCCACCAGGCCGAATTCGACCACCGGGCAATCCTTGACGATGAACCGGGCATCCGAAGTGCCGCCTGTGGTCGACAATTTCGGCTTATGGCCGGTCTCGGCCTCGATCGCATCCGAGACGAAGCCCACGAACGCGTTGGGTGGGGTGAGAAACGCCACGGCATTGGTGGGCTCGAAGATCACGCGATAACGAACCTCGTTGCCTGCGGCTTCCCGCAGACGGCGATCGATCTCGTCCTGAAGACTTTCGGGTGTCCAGGTGTCGTTGAACCGGATGTTGAACGTCGCGCCTGCCTGGGCCGCGATGACGTTGGCTGCGGGATTGCCGACATCGACTGTGGTCACCTCCAGATGGGACGCGTCGAAATGCTCGGTGCCCTCATCGAGCGGGTCGCGGAGGAGGCCTGCAATCAGGCGCATCATGCCGGGGATGGGATTGTCGGCGAGGTGCGGATAGGCCACGTGTCCCTGCTTTCCCTCGACGACGATCCTGCCGGTCAGGGAGCCGCGCCGGCCGATCTTGATCATGTCGCCGAGCGCATTCGGGTTCGTCGGCTCGCCGAGAATGCAATGATTGAACCGCTCGCCCCGCGCCTTTGCCCATTCCAGAAGCTTGACGGTGCCGTTGATCGCCGGCCCCTCCTCGTCTCCCGTGATGAGGAAGCCGATGGAACCTTCGAAATCGGGGCGATTCGCGATGAATTGCAGGGCTGCTACAATCATGCAGGCGATGCCGCCTTTCATGTCGACCGCGCCGCGGCCATAGAGGTCGCCGCCCTCGATCGCGCCGCTGAACGGATCATGCCGCCATTGCGCCGCATCGCCTGGGGGCACCACATCCGTGTGGCCGGCGAAAAGAAGAAATGGCCCGCCGGAACCGTACCGCGCATACAGGTTCTCGACGTCCGGCGTTCCCGGCTCGGAGAAAACCGGACGGTGCACCTCGAATCCTGCCTCCCTCAAAACCGATTCGATGAACGCAAGCGCGCCCCCTTCCTCGGGTGTGACGGAGGGGCAGCGTAGGAGGGATTGGGCGAGAGAGAGCGGCGAGACGTCCATTTGAGCTAATCGCGCAACAGCTCGTTGATCGCCGTCTTGGCGCGGGTCTGGGCGTCCACGCGCTTCACGATCACGGCGCAATAGAGAGAGGGGCCGGGCGAGCCGT
The DNA here is from genome assembly GCF_056402495.1 of Microvirga sp. P4_A5. Taxonomy (NCBI): domain Bacteria; kingdom Pseudomonadati; phylum Pseudomonadota; class Alphaproteobacteria; order Hyphomicrobiales; family Methylobacteriaceae; genus Microvirga; species Microvirga sp. P4_A5. Next base: position 19,688 of record NZ_JBFUHH010000013.1, read on the forward strand.
CCGGGAGAGGCTTGCCGGGAAGCGAGCCCGGCACCACCACCGAATAGGGCGGCACCCGACCGACGAAAACCTCGCCGCTGCTGCGGTCGACGATCTTGGTGGACGCGCTGATGAATACGCCCATGGAAAGCACGGAGCCCTCGCCGATCACGACGCCCTCGACCACTTCCGAGCGCGCGCCGATGAAACAATTGTCTTCGATGATGGTGGGATTGGCCTGAAGCGGTTCAAGAACGCCGCCGATGCCGACGCCGCCCGACAGGTGAACCTGCTTACCGATCTGCGCGCAGGACCCGACGGTTGCCCAAGTGTCGACCATCGTGCCCTCGTCCACATAGGCGCCGAGATTGACGAAGGACGGCATCAGCACAACGCCGGGCGCGATATAGGCGCCGCGTCGCACGGTGCAATTCGGAACGGCGCGGAAGCCCGCCGCGGTGAACTCGCTGGCTGACCAGCCGTCAAATTTGGACGGAACCTTGTCCCACCAGACGGCCTCGTCCGGCCCACCCTTGATGATCGCCATATCGTTCAGGCGAAAGGAAAGGAGCACCGCCTTCTTGAGCCATTGATGCACCTGCCACGCGTCGCCGGATTTCTCCGCCACGCGCGCCTTGCCGGAATCGAGCAGGTGCAGCGCCGTCTCGACCGCCTCACGGACCGCGCCCTTGGTCGAGGCAGTGACACTGGCGCGATCCTCCCAGGCGGTGTCGATCGTGGCGGCGAGATCGTGATGGGACATGGTCAGCTCAACGATGCGGGTTGTGAAAAGTGGCGGATTTCCTGCTTACCAACAGCCCTCCGGCATGTCACCCTCCAGACCCCTATCAGAAACTCGTCCGCTGACGGATCGCCGCCGAGAGCGTGCCGTCGTCGAGGTAATCGAGTTCGCCGCCGACGGGGACCCCGTGGGCGAGCTTCGTCACTTTCACAGGCAGATGCGCCAGAAGTTCGGTAATATAATGGGCGGTCGTCTGGCCATCGACCGTAGCATTAAGCGCCAGAATGATTTCCGCGACCCCGGGCTCCGAAGCCCGTTCCACGAGGCGGTCGAAATTGAGATGCTCGGGGCGTACTCCGTCGAGAGGTGAAAGCACGCCGCCCAGTACGTGGTAGCGTGCGGTGACGGCGCCCGATCGCTCCAGCGCCCAAAGATCCGAGACGTCTTCCACCACGACGAGGATGGAAGGATCGCGGCGCTCATCCCGGCAGATGGTGCAGGGGTCGGACGTGTCCACGTTCCCACACGTCGAACACACCACTATGCGCTCACTGGCGACCCGCATGGCATCGCTCAAGGGCGTCAGCAGCGTGTCGCGTTTCTTGATGAGATGAAGAGCCGCACGTCGAGCCGAGCGAGGGCCGAGCCCGGGCAGGCGCGCGAGCAACTGGATCAGCCGCTCGATTTCGGGGCCGGCAACGGATTGCGCCATCGATTCCTCAGAACATCTTCAGGCCGGGCGGCAGCGGCATGCCCTTCGTGAGGTCGGCCATCCGGTCCTGCGCCGCCCTGTCGGCCTTCGCGCGCGCGTCGTTCATGGCCGCGACGATGAGGTCCTCGAGGATTTCCTTCTCGTCCGCGTTCATCATCGACGGGTCGATGTTGATCGCCTTCAGGGCGCCTTTGCCGGAGACCTTCACCACGACGACACCGCCGCCGGCGGTTCCTTCGACCTCGATGGTCTCCAACTCAGCCTGAGCGTCCTGCAGCTTCTGCTGCATGGCCTGAGCCTGCTTCATCAAACCCATGATGTCGCGCATCGCGATGTCTCCTCACTGACTTACAAATCGTCGTCGCTGTCGGACTCAAGACCCTCGAGGCCAACGGGATCCAGGTCGGGCGCGGAAGCGTCGGCGGACTTTTCCGACCGGTCGACGACGTTGACGATCTGCGCACCGGGGAACTTGGCCAGGACGGCCTGAACCAGCGGATGGTTGGCAGCGCCTTCCTTGCGCTGTCGCTCGGCGAATTCAGCCTGATTGTGGAGGGTGGGAGCGCCGCTGTCCGAGGAGAGCGCCACCATCCATCGTTGCCCGGTCCATTGCTGGAGAGCGCGCGCGAGATCGTTCGCGACGGTGCGGCTGGCGCCGTCCGCAAGACTGAACTCGATATGCCCCTCTTCGAAGCGAACCAGATGAACGTCCCGCTCCAGGGCGCGTTTGAGCACGACGTCTCGCTGCTCGCCCGCCATCGCCACCACATCTTCGAAGCGACGGAGGCGAACGGCCGGGGGCGCATCAGGCGCAGAGGCAGGCTGGGGCTGAGGCCGCGCCTGGGAGGCGGCGAGCGCCATCGTTCCAGAAACAGCAGGCCCGGACGGGCGCGGAGAAGGGGCGCTCGGTGTCGTGCCTCCGGTCGTGAGCGGCCCGCTATCCTTGAAGGCCCGCAGGGCCTCGTCGGGCGTCGGCAGATCGGCCGCGTAGGCGAGCCGCACGAGCACCATCTCGGCGGTGGCGACGGGGCGGTTGGAGGCTTGGACCTCAGGAATGCCCTTGAGGAGAATCTGCCAGGCGCGCGAGAGCGAGCGGACCGACAGGCTACCGGCGAATTCCAGGCCACGGACGCGCTCAGCCTCCGAAAGCACCGGGTCCTTTGCGGCATCCGGGATGAGTTTGAGGCGGGTGACCACGTGTGAAAATGTCGCGAGATCGGAGAGGATCACCGCCGGGTCGGCGCCCGCATCGTATTGCGCCCGCAACCCCGCGAAGGCCGCCGGCACGTCGCCCCGCATGATGGCCTCGAACAGGTCGATCACCTGCGTACGATCGGCCAGACCCAGCATTTCGCGGACGGTGTCGCCGGTGACGATCCCAGCCCCATGGGCGATGGCCTGATCCATCAGCGAGAGCGAATCGCGAGCCGAACCTTCGGCGGCGCGCGCGATGGCCGCCAATGCCTCGGCATCCGCCTGTACGCCTTCCGAAGCGCAGATCCGGCCAAGATGGGAGACCAGCGCATCCGCTTCGATACGGCGCAGATCGAATCGCTGGCAGCGCGACAGAATGGTGACCGGGACTTTCCGGATCTCAGTCGTGGCGAAGATGAACTTCGCGTGCGGCGGCGGCTCCTCTAGCGTCTTCAGGAAGGCGTTGAACGCCTTCTCGGACAGCATGTGGACCTCGTCGATGATGTAGACCTTGTAGCGCGCGGTCACGGGCGAATAACGAATGCCGTCGATGATCTGGCGGACGTCGTCGATGCCGGTATGCGAGGCCGCGTCCATCTCCAGAACGTCGACGTGGCGCGATTCCATGATGGCTTCGCAATGGACGCCGAGATCCGGCATGTGGATCGTCGGAGCGCCGGAGCCGTCCGCCTTCTCGTAGTTGAGACCCCGGGCCAGAATACGCGCCGTCGTGGTTTTCCCGACGCCCCGCACCCCGGTGAGCATCCAGGCTTGCGGGATGCGGCCGGTCTCGAACGCATTCGACAGGGTGCGAACCATCGCCTCCTGGCCGATCAGATCCTCGAATGTGCGGGGGCGGTATTTGCGGGCCAGAACCCGGTAGGCGGAGCCTGTCGCGGGCGGCTCAAGCGGGAAGCCCGGCAGAGCCGGCTCTTCGTCCAAGGGCGTGCCGGCTGTGGTTTCGTCCATCGACTAAGATAGCTTTGGGATCCAACAAGGCGCCCGAGGCGCCGGGGTGGGAGGCTGGACGAAGACCCGTTCGGTCTCGTTAGGGCTGCTTCCTTCCGGACCTGACCCAGTTGGCGAGTGAGACGTCCCTCGCCAACCTCCCGCCGCCTATATGGAGTTTTCGAATGCGGAACGCAAGCCGCAACGGGCATCCGGCGCGCACTCGAGAAGATGGGGTAGGCACCGGCGGGAAAGCTCAGCTAACGTAACCTATGACCCAGGATTTCCAGCTTGATTCCCGCCTTCGCACCGACACGATCCCGGTCGGCGATCTGCCCCTCTGCTCGGTGCTCCTGTTGAACGACGCCCGCTTTCCGTGGTTCGTTCTCGTACCGCGCCTGCCGGGCCTGACCGAAGTCGCGGACCTGTCGGAGGAGCAGGCGATGGAGCTGATGCGGGAGATCCGGCTGGCATCCTCCGTCATGATGACCCTCGCGAAGCCCGACAAGATCAATATCGGAGCCTTGGGTAACATCGTCAGCCAGCTCCACGTCCATGTCATCGGCCGCTTTCTCTCGGACCCCGCCTGGCCTGGCCCGGTTTGGGGCCACGGCTCGAAAGCCCCCTATCCCCACCATGCCGCGACCGCGCTGATCGAGCGCGCGGCCGGCCTTTTCGCAGCGGCCTGATCAACCATGACCATCCCCCTCGGCTTCATCAAGAATTCCCTCGCCCGACACAGCGCCGAGCGCGACCCGCAAGCGCTCGAACGCCATAAGGCGCATCCCGACGGCGCCGTGGTTCTGGTGGCTGGCGGCGTTCCTGTCCTCGCTGCGGGCCGCCCCGGCACATGCCTGTTGCCGACCTCGGTCCTTCGGCGCCTCCCAGACCACGCGGAGCAGGTTTTCCTCGGCACCCTGGACAATCGCCCCGTCGTCGCCACCGCGGCTGCGACGGAGGCAGCCGACCTTTTTCGCGACGACCCTGCCTTCATCGTATCGGATCTGCGCACCATCGCAGGATCGGGCCTCGTTCCCGAAGGTGAACTTGGTCTGCTGGCCATGGCCAAATCCATGCTGGACTGGCATGCGCGCCACCGCTTCTGCGCCAGTTGCGGCGCCCGGACCATGGTGGCCCATGCGGGCTTTCGCCGCGATTGCCCGGCTTGTGAAGCGCAGCATTTTCCCCGCACCGACCCCGTGGTGATCATGCTGATCACGCGGGGCGAGACGTGCCTGCTCGGCCGGCAGGCGAGATTTCAGAACAGGACCTATTCGTGCCTCGCGGGCTTCCTGGAGCCCGGCGAAACGGTCGAGGACGCCGTCCGCCGCGAAACCTTCGAGGAAGCGGGCGTCCGCGTCGGCGCCGTGCGTTATCTTGCGTCGCAACCCTGGCCGTTTCCATCCTCGCTGATGATCGGCTGCGTCGGGGAGGCCGAGAGCGACGAAATCGTCATCGACACGACCGAGCTCGAAGATGTGCGCTGGTTCTCCCGCGACGACATCCGGCGGATGCTGGCGGGAGCACATCCCGAATTCGCCGCCCCTTCGCCGATTGCGATCGCGCATCACCTGCTGCTGGCATGGATGAAAGAGTAGCGGCTATTCTGCCGCTTCCTTGACCTTTTCGCGGAACGGGTCGGCCGGATAGACGCCGAGAATCCGCATTTCGCGGGAGAAGAACTCCAGTTCTTCCAATGCGCGCTTGAGATTGACGTCCTCGGGGTGACCGTCGACCTCGGCGTAGAACTGGGTGGCGAGGAATTCACCCTCCAGCATGTAGCTTTCGAGCTTCGACATGTTGATGCCGTTGGTGGCGAACCCACCGAGCGCCTTGTAGAGCGCCGCCGGCAGGTTGCGGACGCGGAATACGAAGCTGGTCACGGTCGGGCCCTGTCCGGCGGCGGCCCATTCGGGGGTTTTCGACAGAATCACGAAACGGGTCGTGTTGTGGGTCTCGTCCTCGACGTTCTCCGCGAGGATTTCGAGGCCGTAGATTTTCGCCGACATTCGGGGCGCGAGCGATGCCTTCGTCGGATCGCCCCACTCGGCGACCTCGCGCGCGGAGCCGGCGGTGTCGCCGCTCACCACCGCCTTCAGGCCGAGCTTTCGGATGATCTTCCGGCATTGGCCGAGGGCATGGACATGGCTGTGCACGCTCTTGATGGTTTCAAGCTTTGTTCCCGGCAGCGCCATCAGCTGGAAGTGAATGGGGAGGAAATGCTCTCCCACGATATGAAGGCCGGAGGTCGGCAGAAGATGGTGAATGTCGGCGACGCGTCCGGCGATCGAATTTTCGATGGGAATCATCGCAAGCCCGGCCTGCCCTTCGGAGACGGCTGCGAACGCGTCTTCGAATGTGGGAGACGGCAGGACGCTCCAGTCCGGAAAGACCTCTTCGCACGCGATATGCGAGTTGGCGCCGCGTTCACCTTGGAACGAAATGATCTTGTTCATGGCGTTCTCCGGGCGGCGACGATCGCGCGGGCCCTTTCGAGATCGTGAGGCGTGTCGACGCCCAGCGGCACGTCATCCACCACGATGGCGTCGATGCGCATTCCCGCCTCCAGCGCGCGGAGCTGCTCGAGCTTCTCGCGCATTTCGAGAGGCGATGGCGGCAGGCTGACGAAGCGCTCCAGCGCCTTGCGGCGATAGGCGTAAAGCCCGATGTGATGGTAGAGCGGTCCCTCGCCGTAGGGGGCGGTTGCGCGGGTGAAATAGAGAGCGCGGAAGCGTGTCTCGGACAGTGGCGAGCCTACCATTTTCACCACATTCGGGTCTGTCCGCTCGGCCTCGCGACGGATCGGGACGACCAGCGTCGCAAGGTCGACCGCCGGGTCGGACAGGGGCAGGATCGAGTTGGCGATCGCCACGGAATCGATGGTCGGCAAGTCGCCCTGGACGTTGACGACCACGTCGTGCCGTTTACTCGGGTCGAGCTTTTCCACAGCTTCGAAGATGCGATCCGAACCGGAAACGTGGTCCGCGCGGGTCATCACGGCGAGGCCGCCGGCGCGGGTGACGACCTCTGCGATCGCCTCTGAATCGGTGGCGACCGCGACCGGTCCGATCCCGGCTTCCATGGCCCGGCGCCACACGTGCACGATCATGGGCTCGCCGCCGATATCCGCCAAGGGCTTGTTGGGCAGCCGGGTTGCCGAAAGGCGCGCCGGGATCAGGATGATGGGGTCGGACATGGTGCCCTGCATGGGTGAAGTCCGGGCGTCCTTACCAAGCCGGCAGGACTTTGTCATGCCACAGGGTGAAAACGGCCCCTGCCGGGGCGGGAACGCGAACTGCGACCACGAGACCGAGCGAAACCCCATTGTCAAACACCCGTCTGTGCGGCTAAGCAACGCCACGGTCGCGGGTTCCTGCCCGCGCCGAACCCTTCCGTTGCGCTGGATCGCCGTTTTCCTGAGGCGAGGAGAGCTTAGTTCATGAATATCGAGACCAATAAGATCGCGGGCGCAGTCTTCGGTTCGCTCCTCTTCGTGGTCGGCGTCAACGTCATCGCCGGAGGAATTTTCTCGCCCCATAAGCCGGCCGTCCCGGGCTATGATCTCCCGGCTCCCGAGCAGGCCGCCGCCGGCGCCGCATCGGAGCCCGCGGCTGCCGCCGAGCCTCTGCCCGTCCTCCTGGCCAAGGCCGATCCAGCCAAAGGCGCCGCCGCGGCCAAGAAATGCCTCGCCTGCCATAGCTTCGAGAAGGGTGGACCCAATAAGGTCGGCCCTGATCTTTACGGCGTGATCGGCCGACCGGTCGCTTCTCATGAAGGCTTCAACTATTCGGCCGCTCTCAAGGGCAAGGGCGGTGAATGGACCTTTGAGGCCGTCAACGACTTCATTCATGCCCCCAAGAAAGCCGTGCCCGGCACCATCATGGCGTTCGCGGGCGTGGCGAAGGCCGAAGAGCGAGCGGATATCCTGGCCTATCTTCGCAGCCTGTCGGACAGCCCCGCACCCCTGCCCGCCGCCCAGTAAGCGGCCGACAGCCTCTCCTCTTTTTGAACAGCCGGGCCTCTCGCCCGGCTTTTCTTTTGCCTGCTTCCCTTGCGCTCGCCGTCAGGGGCGCAAAAATGTACCGCACCGCCGATGACGCCGCGGGCGGAGGAGAGCCTTGTGATTCGCACCCTTGTGCCGTGCCTGCTCGTTGCCTGCCTTGCCGTCTCGCCTGCCTCCGGGCAGGAAGCCCCCGCGACCGAGATCTGGCGGCATGGAGCGGGGCTCCTCGAGAGCCCCAGATACCCCGCCGGCTTCAAGCATTTCGACTACGTGAACCCGGACGCGCCGAAAGGCGGGCTCGTTCGCCTCGGGGCCCAGGGCACGTTCGACAACTTCAACCTCGTCGTGGCGGGCGTTAAGGGCGCCCTGGAGCAAGGCGTGGGGCTCGTCTATGAGACCCTCACGACCCCTGCTCTCGATGAGCCAAGCGCCGCCTATGGGCTGCTGGCCGAGGCGTTTTCCTATCCCGACGATTATTCGTCGGTGACATTCCGTCTGCGCCCGGAGGCCCGCTGGCATGACGGCAAGCCGGTTACGGCCGAGGATGTCATCTACTCGTTCGAGGTTCTGAAGGCGCACAGTCCGACATACGCGTTCTATTATGGCAACGTGGTCAAGGCGGCGAAGATCGGGGAGCGGGAGGTCAAATTCACCTTCGACGAAGCCGGCAATCGCGAACTCCCACAGATCATGGGACAGCTTCCGGTGCTTCCCAAACATTGGTGGGAAGGGACTGCCCCCGATGGACGCAAGCGCGACGTGACGCAGACCACGTTGGAGCCGCCGCTGGGATCGGGGCAATATCGCATCAAGAATTTCGCGGCGGGCCGGGATGCATCCTACGAGCGCGTGAAGGATTATTGGGGCGCTGCCGTCAACGTGAACGTGGGAAAATACAATTTCGACGAGATCCGCTACGAATATTATCGGGACGCGATTGTGCTGCTCGAAGCCTTCAAGGCCGATCGAATCGATTTTCGCGTCGAGAACAGCGCCCGCAACTGGGCGACCGGATACAACTTTCCCGCACGTGAGGACCGCCGCGTCATCCTCGAGGAGTTTCCCGCGCGTGCCTCCGGGGTGATGCAGGCTTTCGTGCTCAATCTGCGCCGGGAGAAGTTCGGCGATCCGCGCGTGCGGCGCGCGCTCAACCTTGCTTTCCCGTTCGAAGACATCCGCAAAACGATCTTCTACGGCCAGTACGAGCGTATTTCGAGCTACTTCAACGGGCTTGAAATTGCTTCGTCGGGATTGCCGGAAGGAAAGGAACTGGAAATCCTGGAATCGGTTCGGGACAAGATTCCCGCGAAGGTTTTTACGAACGCGAACGCGAACCCGATCGGCGACACGCCGGATGCGGTTCGCAACAACCTGCGCGAAGCGGATCGCCTGCTGCGCGAGGCGGGCTGGGAATTGAAAGATCGGCGACGCGTCAACGCCAAGGGCGAAACGCTCACCATAGAACTACTCGGCGACAGTCCGAACGATGAGCGTGTGTACCTTCCCTACAAGGCTTCTCTGGACCGCCTCGGCATCGCCACATCGGTTCGCATCGTCGATGACGTCCAGCATGTGAACCGGACACGGTCGTTCGATTTCGATATCGTGTCCGGGATTTGGGGTCAGTCGCTCTCGCCGGGCAACGAGCAGCGCGAGTTCTGGGGATCTCAAGCCGCCAAGCGTGAAGGTTCGCGCAATCTCGCGGGCATTTCCGATCCCGGTATCGATGCATTGATCGACCGCGTGATCTTCGCGCGCGACCGCGCCGAACTCGTCGCCGCCACGAAGGCGCTTGATCGCGTTCTGCTGGCCCACGACTACATGGTGCCGCAATGGACCTACGGGAAGCAACGCACCGCCCGATGGAACCGCTTCAGTCATCCTGAGACGCTTCCGCGCTACGGCGCGTCGGGCTTTCCGACGGTCTGGTGGTACGATCAGACGAAGGCAGACAAGACGGGAGCAATCAGGTGAAGTTTCCAACCCGCAGAAACGTGCTTGTCGGCAGCGCGGCAGCCGCGCTCCTGACATCCGGGACCGGGCGCGCCTTTGCGACTGCGGCCAGCGTCGAGGCACATGGGATGTCGAGCTTCGGGGATTTGAAATACCCGGCGGATTTCAAACATTTCGATTATGTGAATCCTTCCGCTCCAAAAGGCGGGACGCTGGCCATCCAGATCAGGCAGACGACCGGAAACCAGAATTTCGACACCTTTAACACCTTGAACGTTTTTGTCCTCAGAGGTGACGGAGCGGCTGGCATCCCGGCGACGTTCGATACGCTGATGGTCGGTTCCGGCGACGAGCCGGATGCCGTCTACGGACTTGTTGCGAAAAGCGCGGAGGTCTCCGAGGACAAGCTGACCTACCGGTTTCGCCTCCGCCCGGAAGCGCGCTTTCACGACGGTTCTCCACTCGGCGCCAAAGATGTGGCGTTTTCGCTGAATATACTGAAGGACAAGGGCCATCCGGTATTTCGCTCGATTCTGACGCAAATGGTCGCAACCGAAGCGGAAGCCGACGATCTGCTGGTCGTGCGTTTCTCGCCGCAGCGAAGTCGCGATCTGCACCTCGTGGTGGCCGGAATGCCGATCTTCTCGGAGCGTTACTGGCAGGGCCGCGATTTCGAAGCGGCGACCCTTGATGCCCCTCTCGGCTCGGGTCCCTACAGGGTGGGTCGCTTCGAGACCGGCCGTTTCATCGAACTCGATCGTGTGCCGGATTACTGGGCGAAGGACCTGCCTGTGAATGTGGGCCAGAGCAATTTCGACCGCATCCGCTACGAGTATTTCCGCGACCGGACCGTCGCCTTCGAGGCGTTCAAGAACGGCACGTTGAATTTTCAGGAGGAGTTCACATCCCGAACCTGGGCAACGGGCTATGATTTTCCGTCCCTGCGCGAGGGCCGTGTCAAGAAAGAGACGATCCCCAACGAGTCCCCGGCTCCGATCCAGGGCTGGTATTTCAACATCCGACGCGATGCGTTCAAGGACCCGCGAATTCGCCAGGCCATCGGGCTCGCATTCGATTTCGAATGGACCAACGCCAATATCATGTACGGGTCCTACAAGCGGCTGACATCCTACTTCGAAAACACCGACATGAAGGCCGAGGGACGCCCCTCCCCCGAAGAGCTCGCCCTCCTCGACCCGTTTCGTCAATCGCTTCGGGCGGAAGTCTTCGACGAGCCCGTCGAGCCCCCCGTTTCAGACGGATCCGGTCAGGACCGACGGCTCTTGCGGCGGGCCGACGAATTGTTGCGGGAAGCCGGATGCAAGCGTGAGGGCGCGGTTCTCAAACTCCCGAATGGACAGCCGTTTACGATCGAATTTCTCGACTTTCAGAGCGCCCTTCAACCTCACACCCAGCCCTTTCAGTCGAACCTGAAGAAGCTCGGCATCGAGGCTCGCTCGCGGATCGTCGATGCCGCTCAATACCAGCGTCGCATGGACGACTACGATTTCGACATGTCGAGCCGCGCGCTCAGCGGCGCCGGGACACCGGGAGATTCGCTGCGCGTCGTCTATGGGTCGCAGGCCGCGAAGTCGCCGGGCAGCCGCAATATCGCGGGCATCGCCGACCCGACCGTCGATGCCCTGGTGGATCGGATTGCGGTCGCCAAGACGCGAAAGGAGCTCGTGGTGGCCTGTCGCGCCCTCGACCGGGTTCTTCGCGCCGGCCATTACTGGGTCCCCATGTGGTACAAGGGGAATGACTGGCTGGCCTATTGGGACGAATTCGAGCGTCCCGCAGTTAAGCCGGAGCTCGATTCCGGCGCGCCGGGAACGTGGTGGCACGATCCCGAGAAGGCCAAACGGATCGGCCGGGGCTGAGCCAGGGCCTTGAAGTTGTCTTTCCATCGCATGTTAGGATAGGGCTTGAACGGTCAATCCGGGTTTTGTGGCAAACATCTCGGCCCCTTGCGCCGAATAACCGAAAGAGCCTGATGCTCGCATATATCGCGCGCCGCATCCTCCTGATGATCCCGACTTTGCTCGGCATCATGCTGATTTCGTTCGCCATCGTGCAGTTCGCTCCCGGCGGGCCGGTCGAGCGCATCATCGCACAACTTCAGGGACAGGATTCGGGGGCGACCTCGCGCATTTCAGGTGGCGGGGGCGATTTCGCCGGCGGGCAAAGTTCTGTCGGAGGCGGAGCGTCCGACCAATCCTCGTCCCGCTACCGCGGCGCTCAGGGTCTCGATCCCCAATTCATCAAGCAGCTCGAGGTTCAGTTCGGATTCGACAAGCCAGCCTACGAGCGTTTCTTCAAGATGCTGTGGGATTATGCCCGCTTCGATTTCGGCAAAAGCTATTTCCGGGACATCTCGGTGCTGCAGCTCATCGGCGAGAAGCTTCCGGTTTCCGTCTCGCTCGGATTGTGGATGACGCTTCTCTCCTATGCGATTTCCATCCCGCTCGGAATTCGCAAGGCCGTCAAAGACGGGTCGTCCTTCGATGTGTGGACGTCCGGCATCGTCATCGTCGGCTACGCGATCCCCGGCTTCCTGTTCGCCATCCTGCTGATCGTTCTCTTTGCGGGCGGGTCGTTCTGGCAGATCTTTCCCTTGCGCGGACTGACGTCCGAGAACTGGGATCAGCTATCGCTCGGCGGGAAGATTCTCGATTATCTCTGGCACATCACTTTGCCGATCATCGCCATGGCGCTCGGCGCATTCGCCACGTCGACCCTGCTCACCAAAAATTCGTTTCTGGATGAGATCCGCAAGCAATATGTCGTCACGGCCCGGATGAAGGGATTGTCGGAACGACAGGTCCTGTACGGCCACGTTTTTCGCAACGCCATGCTGATCGTCATCGCGGGTTTTCCGGGAGCCTTCATCGGCGCCTTCTTTGCCGGAGCCCTGCTCATCGAGACAATTTTTTCTCTCGACGGCTTGGGACTTCTCTCGTTCGAATCCATCGTCAACCGCGATTACCCGGTGGTGTTTGCGAACCTCTACATCTTCTCGCTTGTCGGACTCGCGGTGAACCTTCTGTCCGATCTCACCTATACCTGGATCGACCCGCGCATCGATTTTGAAACGCGGGAGGTGTGAGATGAACGAAACCGTCGTTCTCCCGTCGCCCGCACAGGCCCCCGTCGCGCCCCCGATGCCCAAGCAGGGACTGATCAAGCTCTCGCCCCTGAACCGTCGCCGGCTGAGGAACTTCGAGGCCAACAGGCGGGGGTATTGGTCGTTCTGGATTTTCCTGGTCTTGTTCGTGCTGAGCCTGTTCGCCGAGTTCCTCGCCAACGACAAGCCGATCCTCGTCTCCTACAAAGGCGAGTTGCTGTCGCCGGTCTTCACCGAGTATCCGGAGGAGAAGTTCGGCGGGTTCCTGGCGCAGACCGATTACCGGGACCCCGTCATCTCGAAAGAGATCGAGGCGAATGGCTGGATCCTGTGGGCACCGATCCGTTTTTCCTACAACACGCATAATCTCGACCTGCCCGTACCGGCGCCCGCTCCCCCGACGTGGCGGCTGACCGACGAGCAATGCCGCCCCATCGCCGAGCGAAGCGGTGGGACGGGCTGCCGCGACATCGAATGGAACTGGCTTGGGACCGACGATCAGGGACGAGACGTGGTGGCCCGGCTGATCTACGGGTTCCGCATCTCCGTGCTGTTCGGGCTGATCCTTGCCGGCATCTCCTCCGTCGTCGGCGTCCTGGCCGGTGCCGTGCAGGGCTATTTCGGTGGCTGGGTCGATCTCATCTTCCAGCGCTTCATTGAGGTCTGGACGGCGATTCCGGCGCTCTATCTGCTGATCATCATCTCGGCGATCATCACGCCCAGTTTCTTCGTGCTGCTCGGAATCCTCCTGTTGTTCTCGTGGGTCTCGCTCGTCGGCGTGGTACGCGCCGAGTTTCTCCGCGCGCGAAACCTCGAATACGTGCGTGCCGCGCGGGCCCTTGGGCTTTCGAATTCCACGATCATGTACCGGCATCTCCTGCCGAACGCCATGGTGGCGACACTCACCTTCCTGCCCTTCATTCTCAACGGCTCGATCGCGACGCTGACCTCGCTCGATTTCCTCGGCTTTGGCCTGCCCCCAGGCTCGCCCTCGCTTGGCGAAATGCTGGCGCAGGGCAAGGCGAACCTGCAGGCGCCATGGCTCGGGCTGACCGGCTTTTTCGTTATCGCGCTCATGCTCAGCCTGCTGATCTTCATCGGCGAGGCGGTGCGCGATGCGTTCGATCCGCGCAAGGCGTTCCAATGACAGAACCGCTCATCTCCGTTCAGGATCTGTCGGTGGCATTTCGTCAAGGCGGCGAGGATACGCTCGCGGTCGATCGCGTGTCGTTCGATATCCAGCCGGGAGAGACGGTCGCGCTCGTGGGAGAATCCGGATCGGGCAAATCGGTCTCGGCGTTGTCGATCCTGAAACTGCTCCCCTATCCGTCGGCCCACCATCCGTCAGGCCGCATCCTCTTCAAGGGACAAGATCTGATCGCTGCCGACGAGGACGCCATGCGCCGCGTTCGCGGCGAAGACATCACGATGGTGTTCCAGGAGCCCATGACGTCCCTCAACCCGCTTCACACGATCGAGCGGCAGGTCGGCGAGATCCTGAAAGTCCATCGCGGCATGTCGGATCGCGACGCCCGGGCCCGCACCCTCGAACTTCTGGCACTCGTGGGCATTCGCGATGCCGAGAGCCGGCTCGGCGCCTACCCGCACCAGCTCTCGGGAGGGCAGCGGCAGCGCGTGATGATCGCCATGTGCCTCGCGAACGAACCGGATCTCCTCATCGCCGACGAACCCACGACCGCGCTCGACGTCACGGTGCAGGCTCAGATCCTGAAATTGCTGGCAGAGTTGAAGGGCCGGCTGAACATGTCGATGCTCTTCATCACCCACGATCTCGGCATCGTCCGCAAAGTAGCCGACCGGGTCTGCGTGATGCTCAAGGGCAGAATCGTCGAACACGGAAAAGTCGAAGAGGTGTTTGGCAATCCGCAACACGAATATACCAGGCGATTGCTGGCAGCGGAGCCCAAGGGGCGTGCGAACCTGGTCGCGAGGGATGCGCCGACCGTGGTCGAGGCCGGGCCTATCAAGGTCTGGTTCCCGATCAAGCGGGGTTTCTTCCGCAAGACGATCGGTCACGTGAAGGCCGTCGATGGGGTGTCGGTGCGAATCCGGAAGGGAGAGACGATCGGTATCGTGGGCGAATCCGGTTCGGGCAAGACGACGCTCGGACTCGCGATCATCCGGCTGGTCTCATCCGAAGGACCGATCGTGTTTCTGGGCAACCGCATCGACGGCCTGCGCTCGAACGACATCCGCCCGATGCGCAAGGACCTGCAAGTGGTGTTTCAGGATCCCTATGGCTCTCTGTCACCGCGCATGTCGGTGGCGGAGATCGTAGCGGAAGGGCTGCAGGTCCAGAACCGCGATCTCACCTATCTGCAGCGCCGGGACATCGTGGCACGCGCGCTCTTCGATGTCGGGATCGATCCGGCGACCATGGACCGCTACCCCCACGAGTTTTCCGGCGGCCAGCGTCAGCGCATCGCCATAGCGCGCGCCATTGCGCTTGAGCCGCAATTCATCATGCTCGACGAGCCGACCTCGGCCCTCGACATGTCTGTTCAGGCCCAGATCGTCGAGCTTCTCCGGGACCTGCAGAAACGACGCGATCTCGCCTACATGTTCATCAGTCACGATCTGCGGGTCGTTCGCGCGCTGGCAAACCACGTCATCGTGATGCAGAATGGAAAGGTCGTCGAAGAGGGGTCGGCGGAGAAAATCTTCGAAGCCCCTGAGACTGAGTATACGCGCGCCCTGTTTGCCGCCGCGTTCAACCTGGAAGCCGACGTTATCGACGCGGTCAGACAATAGATCGGTGACGGGCCATGCATTCGCACCATTCGCACGCCTCTCACTCCCACGGACACGCTCCCCCTGCGGGGCACGGGCGAGCCTTCCTGATCGGCATTGCGCTCAATCTCGCCTTCGTGGCCATCGAGGTGACATACGGATTTCTCGCGGATTCGATGGCGCTCCTGTCGGATGCCGGACACAACCTGAGCGATGTGCTAGGTCTTGCGATCGCCGGAGGGGCGGCGTTTCTCGCGAAGCTCGGTCCCTCGCAGCGCTTCACCTATGGTCTGCGCTCCAGCACGATACTGGCGGCCCTGTTCAACGCGCTCCTCCTCCTCGTGGCGGTAGGCGGCATCGTTTGGGAATCGATTGACCGCCTTCTGAACCCTGCACCTGTCGCCGCCATCACCGTGATGGTGATCGCCGGCATCGGCATTCTCATCAATGGTTTTACGGCTCTGCTGTTCATGAGAGGCGGCAAGGACGACATCAATATCCGTGGCGCCTTTCTTCATATGGCGGCCGATGCCGCGGTCTCGCTCGGCGTCGTCCTGGCAGGCGCGGTCATTCTTTGGACCGGATCGACCTGGATCGACCCGGTGATCAGCCTCGCGATCGCGGGCGTCATCGTTTGGACGACCTGGGATCTGCTGCGCCAATCGCTGACTCTTTCGCTTCAAGGCGTCCCGAGCGCCATCGTGGTGACCGACGTTCGCACGGCCCTTCAACAGATGCCGGGCGTGTCCCGGGTCCATCACCTCCACGTATGGGCTGTCAGCACCACGGACACCGCGCTGACCGTCCATCTCGTCATGCCCGGCGGACATCCCGGCGACGCCTTTCTCGCCAATGCACAAAAATCGCTGAAAGCCGATTTCGGGATAACTCACGCGACGATTCAGATCGAGCTCGGCCACGACGTGGGTCACGGTGCCGGCGAGACATGCCCGCTCGTCGCTGGAGATGCCGGGCATGACCATGATCGTGCCCACGGTCATGGTCATGCCGACCCACACGCGCATTAGCCTTCTGGTCCACCGCGTTGTAATGCCGTATCGGTGATGTGTGTTTGAGGGAGTTTCGATGCCGCGCGCTCTGATCATCGTGCTGGATTCCGTGGGTATCGGCGGCGCCGAAGACGCGTTGGATTACGGTGACGCAGGCGCCGATACGCTGGGCCACATCACCGAGGCATGCGCCACCGGGCGCGGAGACAAGGAAGGTCTCCGGACGGGTCCGCTGCGGCTACCGCACCTCTGCGCCCTCGGTCTCGGGCTTGCCTGTGAGGCCTCCACCGGACACGTCCACCCGGCACTTGCACCGGCGGGCCCGGTCAAGGGGGCGTGGGGCTACGGGGTCGAAACTTCCATGGGGAAGGATACCCCCTCGGGCCATTGGGAGATCGCCGGTGTGCCAGTCGATTTCGACTGGGGCTATTTCCCCAACACCATTCCGTCCTTTCCCGAGGCGCTCACCGACTCACTGATCGCAAAAGCCCACCTGCCCGGCATCCTGGGGAACAAGCACGCCTCGGGGACCGAGATCATCGAGGAATTGGGCGCCGAGCACGTGCTGACCGGGATGCCGATCTGCTACACCTCCGTCGACAGCGTCTTGCAGATCGCGGCTCATGAGGAAACGTTCGGCCTCGACCGTCTCTATGAGGTCTGCCGGATCGCCCGGGAGCTCTGCGACCCGCTCAATATCGGGCGCGTCATCGCGCGTCCGTTCGTGGGCACGGCCGAAGCGGGCTTTGCGCGGACAGGCAATCGCAAGGATTTCGCCACGCAGCCGCCCCGGGACACGATCCTCGACACGCTCGCGAAGGCGGGGCGGGCAATCGTCACGGTTGGCAAGATCGGCGATATCTTCGCCCACCGGAGCACGGGCCGCGAGATCAAGCCGCACGGCAACGACGCCTGCCTGTCTGCCGCCATCGAGACGATGAATACCCTTCCCGATGGCGGCCTCGTCTTCGCCAACCTGGTCGATTTCGACAGCGAATTCGGCCATCGCCGCGATATCCCGGGCTACGCGGCAGCACTGGAGGCGTTCGACCGGCGCATGCCGGAGATCAGGACGATCCTGCGCGAGGGGGACCTTGTGATCGTCACGGCCGATCATGGCAACGATCCGAGCTGGCACGGGACCGACCACACCCGCGAGCACACGCCGATCCTGTGCTTCGGTCCCGGCGTCAAGGCCGGCCCGATCGGGCGGCGCAGGAGTTTCGCCGATATCGGCGCGACGGTCCTCTCACATCTGGGCGTACCGTCGCGTGGCCCCGGCGTCGCTTGGCCCTAACCCGCTGGAATCAAGGTGACATTCTAAGGCGTTGACGCCGCCGTTACTTTGGATCACGCTCCCACGGATCGTCTGGAGGCTCTCCCACGATCCCTGGAGAGTTTTCCCGCTCTTGCGTGGAAGATCAGTGATGAATTCGCCTAACCGTTCGACGCATATCAGGCTCACCTCCCACCCCGAACCCAATACCGCCACGGCCCGACGACCCGTCGCCTGGGGCGCGGGGGACCCCAAGACGCGAGGGCCTATCGTCGGATCGGTCACCAATCCGGCGGACCGCAACGTCATCGGCGCCCATGGCGGGTCCTACGCACTCTACCGGGCCCTCGCGATATCAGCCCGTGCGCTCAATCCGCTCGCCCGACCGGACCTGCACAACACGCATCCCACGGCGACGATCGGGCCGCATCCGCAATGGTCGGAGCCGGGGAAGATCGTGTCGCTCGACCCGTGGGGCCACATGGTGGGAGAGGTGTACGCGGAGGAGATTGCAAGCGGCCTCGATATTCGTCCGACCATCGCCATCACCAAGGCACGGTTGAATATGCCGGAGATTCTTGGCGCCATGACGGCCAAGCGCCTCAAGGCGGACGGGACGATCCTGCACGAGAGCGGCGATATCTCGGTGACCAAGGTGGCGGTCGACCCGGTCTGGTATCTCCCCGGCGTCGCAGCGCGCTTCGGCACATCCGAGGGCGAATTGCGTCGCACGCTGTTCGAACAGACCGGCGGCATGTTTCCGGAACTGGTGACACGTCCGGACATGAACGTGTTCCTGCCGCCCATCGGCAACATCACCGTCTACATCATGGGCGATGTGGCGGGGTTGAGTGACGAGAAACGTCGCATTGCCTGCCGGGTGCACGACGAATGCAACGGTTCCGACGTCTTTGGGTCCGACATCTGCACCTGCCGCCCCTATCTGGTGCACGGCATCGAGGAATCGGTGCGGGAGGCACAAAATGGCGGTGTTGGCGTCATTGCGTATAACCGCAAGGAAGGCCGGGCCCTTGGCGAAGTCACGAAATTCCTCGTCTACAACGCCCGGAAACGCCAGGAGGGCGGAGACTCGGCCGCGACCTATTTCGAACGTACCGAATGCGTGGCGGGGGTCCAGGATGCGCGGTTCCAACAGCTCATGCCGGACGTTCTTCATTGGCTCGGCATTCGTCGGATCGATCGCCTGATGTCCATGTCGAACATGAAATACGACGCGATCGTGGGCTCCGGCATCGAGGTCGTCGAGCGGGTTCCGATCCCCGCGGACCTCGTCCCGCCCGACGCGCAGGTGGAGATCGAGGCCAAGAAGGCGGCGGGTTATTACACCCCCGAGGGTCCTCCCGAAGCCTCGGGTCTCGACCAGGTCAAGGGCCGCGATCTCGAACGCTTCTAGGCTTAACCCTGACTCCACGTGAACCCGAGCGGCCATCCCTGACCGTCTCGGATGTATGATATCGCTTCAACAGAGAGCCAGCGGAGCGCGTTGTGACGGAAAACCTGACCCCTTTCTCCGCGACCCTGGCGGCCCGAAGCCTCCTGAGCGCGGCGGCCGTGCGTGATCGGGCCCACCGGATGCTGCAACTGGCACAGGACGGCAAGCTCGACCACTTTCGGGTCGATTTGAGCAGGCTGGACGCCTGCGCGGATGAGGTCGTGGCGACGATTCGCGCGGCCTACCCGTCTCTCGAAATCCCTTTCCACGCCCGGTGGCGGCATTTCTCCGTGGGCGGCCATGAGCGCTGGGGAGCGGTGATGCACAGCGCTCCCTGGACCGACGTGGGGCAAATGGGCCGCGCCGCCTTCGATCTCGCAATCGTGTCTGTCTTGCTGGATGCCGGCGCCGGGGCCGGTTGGCGCTATGTGGAAGGCCGCACCGGTGAAATCTTCAGCCGCTCGGAAGGCCTCGCCGTTGCCAGTTTCGACATGTTCATCGCCGGCGCGTTCTCGAGCAATCCGGACGATCCCTTCCGGGTGGATGCGGACGTCCTGCTGGCGCTCACGCCCGAGGATCTCGCCGAAGGTTTCCAGGTTCGGGCAGACAATCCCCTCGTGGGTCTCGAAGGACGGGCGGGGCTGCTCAACCGCCTCGGACGGACCGTCGCCATCAACCCGGACATATTCGCACAGCATGACGACCCGAGACCTGGCGGCCTTTTCGACGTCATCGTCGCCACCGCGACCGAGGGGCAAATCAAAGCCGCATCGATCCTCGACGCATTGTTGACTTACCTCGGACCCATCTGGCCCGGCAGAATTTCGCTGGACGGAATCGATTTGGGCGACACTTGGCGCCACGCGGCGCTGGAAACGCCGGATGAGACCAACGGCCTGGTGCCTTTTCACAAACTGTCGCAATGGCTCTCCTACTCGCTGATCGAGCCCCTCGAATGGGCCGGTTACAACGTGGTGGATCTGGACGAGCTCACGGGCCTCCCCGAATATCGCAACGGCGGCCTGTTCCTCGACACGGGCGTGATCGCCCTGAAAGACCCGTCCGACGCGGGCAAATCCCATACGGTGGATTCAGCGCTTGTCGTGGAATGGCGCGCTCTGACGGTTGCTCTCCTCGACTTGATCGCCGAACCGATCCGTCAAGAACTCAAGCTCGATGCAAATCGCTTTCCTCTCGCCAAGGTGCTGGAAGGCGGAACCTGGGCAACCGGGCGGCGATTGGCCCGGGAGCGGCGGAGCGACGGCTCTCCACCCCTTTCCGTCGTCAGCGACGGCACCGTATTTTAAGAGAAACAGACCATGATTCAAAACGAGAGCAAACGAATGCAAGGCGTGACAGTCGTCGATCATCCGCTGGTGCAGCACAAACTGACCTTGATGYGGGAAAAAGAACGGTCGACGAAGGGCTTCCGTCAGCTCTTGAACGAAATCGGGATGCTGCTCTGCTACGAGGTCACGCGCGACCTTCCGATCGAACGGATCGAAATCGAGACGCCGCTCACAAAAATGGTGGGCGCACAGATCGCCGGCAAGAAGCTGGTGCTGGCGCCGATCCTGCGCGCCGGGGTCGGCTTTCTGGACGGCATGCTGACGCTCGTGCCGGCCGCGCGTGTGGCCCATATCGGCCTCTACCGCGACCCGGAATCGCTGCAGGCGGTGGAGTATTATTTCAAGGCGCCATCAGACCTCGCCGATCGCATGATTCTCGTGCTCGACCCCATGCTGGCGACGGCGAATTCGGCCGTGGCCGCCATCGACCGATTGAAGGAACGCGGAGCCAAGGATCTGCGCTTCGTCTGCCTTCTGGCATCGCCTGAAGGCATCGAGAAGCTGCGGGGCGCGCACCCGGACGTTCATATCTGGACGGCCGCCATCGACGAACGCCTGAACGACCACGGCTACATCCTGCCCGGCCTCGGAGATGCCGGCGACCGTATGTACGGAACGCGCTGATCGCCTCACCGGTTGAGCCCTGAAAGATTGAGAGCGAGGAAACCCATTTGCGTTTCATTGTCGTCGACTGGGGTACCACGCGGTTTCGCGCCTATCTGGTGGAGCACGAGACGATCCTCCAGAAGGTGTCGTCGGACGACGGCGTCTCGGCCCTTCAACCGGGACAGCATGCCGGGGTCTTCCAGCGCCATTGCGGCTCCTGGCTCAAAGCCGAGCCCGACGCGGCCGTCCTGCTGGTCGGCATGGTCGGCAGCCGTGAAGGCTGGGTCATGGCACCCTATGCCCTGTGTCCGGCCGGCCCAGTCGAGATCGCCCGCGCGATGATACCCGTGGATATCGGCAATGGCCGGAAATGCCACATCGTACCCGGCCTGCTCTGCGAGCCGGCACCCGGCGCCTTCGACGTGCTGCGGGGGGAGGAGACGCTCGCGCTCGGATCCGGCGTTCGCGATGGGCTGGTATGCTCTCCGGGCACGCATCCGAAATGGATCACGATGAAAGACGGGCGCGTCGAGCGCTTCGCCACCTACATGACCGGCGAGATGTACGCGCTGCTCGTGGAGCATTCGATGATCGGCCGGCCGGCCACCGAGCCTGAGGATCACGCCGGGTTCGAGCTCGGCCTGAAGGCCGCCGAGCGCAACGCGGGGACCCCCGAAGATCGGCGGGTGGGCCTCCTTCATCTGCTTTTCGGGGCGCGCGCCGCCGTCGTTTCCGGCCATATGAAGCCCGATCTCCTGCGGCCTTATCTCTCCGGGCTCCTGACGGGGGATGAATTGAACGGCGCCTTGTCGCAATTTGGTCACGCTTCTCCGGTGACTGTACTGGCAGATCCACCACGGGCAGCCCTCTATGAGCAGGCGCTGGCACGCCGGGGGATCGCCATCACCACGAGACAGCCCAGGGCCGCGCTCCTGGCCGGGTTGGCCCGCATTCTCCGTGAGGGCACCATGCCGTAAGGCGATCCCCTCCGGAACCACCCTGCCGTCCCTTGTGGGTGCGATGGGTGGTCAGCCTCCATTCATCGCGATACCCTAAAGGTCACGCTCTCAACTCACCCTCCCCTGTTCGGATGGACCATGTTTCCCAAGCCCCAAACCGCCCTTTTGCCCAACACCTTCGAGTATGAATCCTTCCCCCTCGTGAAGCCTACCGGCTTTCGTGAATACGATGCCCGGTGGTTGTTCGAGAAGGAGATCAACCTCATGGGCGTGCAGGCGCTTGGCATGGGCCTCGGCACGCTCATCCATGAAATGGGCGTCCGTCCGGACCTCGTCACCGGGCATGACTTTCGCGGCTATTCGTCCTCCATCAAATATGCGCTGATTTCCGGCATGATGGCCGCGGGCCTGCGCGTCAAGGACGTGGGCCTGGCGCTTTCGCCGATGGCCTATTTCGGTCAATTCGAGCTCGATTGCCCCGCGGTCGCTATGGTGACCGCCTCGCACAACGATAACGGCTGGACCGGCGTGAAGATGGGTGCGAACCGTCCCATGACCTTCGGACCCGAGGAGATGAACCGGCTGAAGGACATCGTGATGAACGCCGCCTTCACGCTGCGCGAGGGTGGAAGTTACGAGTTCGTATCCGATTTTCGCGAGCGCTACATTGCCGATCTCACCGACCGCCCCAAACTGAAGCGCAAGCTGAAGGTCGTGGCCGCGTGCGGCAACGGCACCGCCGGTGCCTTCGCGCCGCAGATGCTCGAGATGATCGGATGCGAGGTAGTCCCACTCGACGCCAACCTGGATCACAGCTTCCCGCGCTACAATCCCAATCCCGAAGACATGAAGATGCTTCATGCGATTGCCGACAAGGTCCGCGAGACCGGCGCCGATGTCGGCCTCGGCTTCGACGGCGATGGCGACCGCTGCGGCGTCGTCGACAACAATGGCGACGAGATCTTCGCCGACAAGATCGGCGTGATGCTGGCGCGCGATCTTTCGAAGCTGTATCCCAACGCGCAATTCGTCGTGGACGTGAAATCGACCGGCCTCTTCGCGACCGATCCTGAGCTCAAAGCGCAGGGTGCCAAGACCGATTACTGGAAGACCGGCCATTCCTATATCAAGCGCCGCGTCAATGAATTGTCGGCGCTCGCCGGCTTCGAAAAGTCGGGCCATTTCTTCTTCAACAAGCCCGTCGGCCGTGGCTATGACGACGGTCTGCTGACCGCCATCGCGGTCTGCGAGATGCTGGATCGCAATCCCGGCAAGTCGATGGCGGATCTCTATAACGCCGTCCCCAAGACCTGGGGCTCGCCCACCATGGCGGCAAAATGCGCCGACGAGATCAAATACGACGTGGTCGAGCGTGTGGTGAAGCGCTTCTCCGGGATCAGCCAGAAGGGCGAGAAAGTCGGCGGTCACCCGATCGTGGATCTCATCACTGTCAATGGCGTCCGCGTCGTGACCGACGACGGCACCTGGGGCCTAGTTCGCGCATCGTCCAACAAGCCCGAGATCGTTGTCGTGGTCGAAAGCCCGGTTTCCGAAGCTCGCATGCGCGACATGTTCAAGGTGGTCGACGACGTGCTTCGCGAGAACCCGGAAGTCGGCGCCTACAACCAGACGATCTGATCGACAGACCCCCGGCGGACCCTCCCGCCGGGCTTTATCCATTCCTCTTCGAGTACTTCCCATGCTCCACCCGCTTCTCGCGCTCCCCTCAGAGGACTCGCTTCCCGTCTGGCTTGCGACTGAGAGCACCTGGGCGGGGATTTTCGAGATCCTTCCGGCAAGCGCGCAGACCTTCGCGAGGGCCCAAGGCTTCGACGCCAAGGCAGGGCGTCATTGCCTGTTGCCGAATTCGGATGGCGGTCTTCTCGGCGTCGTTTTCGGTCTTGAGAACGAGGGCGTGCGACGTGTGGACCCGTTCCTCGTCGGCAAGCTTGCGACGCTTCTGCCGGCGGGCGCTTATCGGCTCGAAACACCGCCGGCGCAGCCCGCGCTCGCAACGCTCGCCTGGCTGCTTGGTGCATACGCGTTCGATCGCTATCGCAAACACGCTCCGCGATCGGCGAGGCTTGTGGTGCCGGAAGGTGTCGATGCCGACGAAGTCTCTCGCATCGCCGATGCGGTGAACGCGAGCCGCGATCTCGTCAACACGCCCACGAGCGATCTTGGACCGGACGGGATCGAGGCGGCAGCGAGAACCCTCGCCGAGAAGCACGGCGCTTCCTTCGCAAGCATCGTCGGTGAAGACCTTCTCGAACAGAATCTTCCGATGATCCACGCGGTGGGACGCGCGTCGGCTGTTGCGCCGCGATTGATCGACATCACCTGGGGCAGCGAATCCGCACCGCGCGTCACGCTCGTCGGCAAAGGCGTCGCTTTCGATACGGGCGGCCTCGATATCAAGCCACCTTCCTCGATGCTGATCATGCGCAAGGATATGGGGGGCGCCGCCGCAGCCTTGGCGCTCGCCGATATGATCATGGGGGCGAAACTGCCCGTGCGTCTGCGGGTGCTCATTCCCGCCGTCGAAAACTCAATCTCGAGCAATGCCTTCCGTCCCGGCGACATTCTTTCGAGCCGCAAGGGCATTAGCGTCGAGATCGGCAACACCGACGCCGAGGGCCGGCTCATTCTCGCCGATGCACTGACTCTGGCGGACGAAGACAACCCCGACCTGCTCGTGGACTTTGCGACGCTCACGGGAGCGGCCCGGGTGGCTCTTGGCCCCGAACTCCCGCCGTTTTTTACCGATGACGATGCGCTGGCAAACGAAATCGCCACGCAGGGTCTTGCGGCGAACGACCCGGTTTGGCGGCTGCCGCTCTGGTATCCGTACCAGTCCCTTCTGGATTCGAAATTCGCCGACTTGAACAACACGGGCGGGTCCATGGCGGGGTCCGTCACGGCAGCGCTCTTTCTGCGTCGTTTCGTGTCGTCCGCGAAGGCTTATGTCCATTTCGACATCTACGCCTGGAACAATACCGCCCGGCCAGCGCGACCGGAGGGCGGCGACGTGCAGGCCGCGCGTCTGATGTACTCGCTGTTGAAAGATCGCTATCGCGCTTGATTCCCGCGGGCGTCCTATCCCGGCCCGGACGATCCCAATCCGAAACGAAGAGGTCGCGATGGCTGTTGATATCCGAACCTCGCAAAGTCTTAGGCTCTGGCACGATGTCAATCTCGACCTCGTGCACCAGGGCGGAGACCTCTCGTCCCGCCAGATCGCCATCCTGCTGACGATCTACCTCGAATCACCTCCCCACACGGTGCGGGGCCTGGCGCAGAAGCTCGGTGTGACCAAGCCGGTGATCACCCGCGCGTTGGACACCATGGGCAAGCTCGACCTCGTATCGCGGCGCCGCGATGAACTCGACCGCCGGAACGTCATCATCCAGCGGACGGTGGTGGGTGCCTTGGCGGTCGAACGCTTGGGCGATATCATCACAGCGCGTGCCAAGGAACTGCCCCGATGATCTTCGACCGTCGTATCACACCCTTCCGTGCCGACCTCGCCGCCGAGCGGCTTCGGGGACAGGTCGAGGCGGAGCGCTTTGCCTCCGGATCGCTCAAGCGGATCGCCGTGGCGTTCCAATCGCTTCACCGGCATCCCGCGGAGGCCGCGCCCGTCGACACGCAGGCTTTGTTTGGCGAAGAGGTGGAAGTGTTCGACGAGAGGGACGGGTGGGCCTGGGTGCAATTGAAGGCCGACGGCTATGTGGGATATCTGCCTGCGAGCGCGTTGGGCGAACCAGGGCCTGAGCCGACCCATCGCGTGGGCGCGCTTCGCACCTTCGTGTATCCGGGGCCTAACTTGAAACTGCCCAATCTCGGCCTGCTCACCCTCAGCAGTCTCGTGGCCGTGGCCGAGCGCGAGGGCGATTACGCGCAGCTTGCCACCGGCGGATATGTGATGGCGGCGCATCTCGCCGACATCCAGCATCACGCTGAGGATTTCGTCTCGGTGGCAGAGCGCTTTTTGCACACGCCTTATCTGTGGGGCGGCAAGACCAGCATCGGCATCGATTGTTCGGGGCTCGCCCAGACCTCGCTGAGGTCAGCCGGCTTCGACGCCCCACGGGATAGCGACATGCAGGAGGAAGCGATGGGCACACGCGTGGAAATCCTGCCCAACCTCGCAGGCCTGCAGCGCGGGGACTTGGTGTTTTGGAAAGGTCATGTGGCGATCATGCTGGATCAGTCACGCATGATCCACGCGACGGGACATACCATGACGGTTTCCATCGAATCGCTCGCGGCGGCCGAGGAGCGTATCCGCACGGTCAGCTACGGGCCAATAACCGCCATCAAGCGGCTCGGAGCGCTCGGCGCTAGGCGCTGATCCGTTCGATTACCACCGCACGGGATTGCTTCGGACCCTCGCCAAGAGTGTAGGCACGTCGCAATGCGCGAGCGGCCGCGTCCGCGTCCGCTTCGGTCTGCGCGTGCACGATCCCCAGGGGACGGTCCCGATCGACCGCCGCGCCAATTTGGGCAAGCTCCGTCAGACCGACCGCATGGTTCACCGCGTCCTGGGGACGCGTTCGCCCACCGCCGAGGGCAACCACGGCGACACCCACGTCCCGCGTTGCAATTGCGTGGACGATTCCGGTTCGCTCGGGGTAGACGGCGCGGATGACCGGCGCTGCCTTCAGATGCGTTTTATGCCGCTCGACAAGATCGTGCGGCCCCCCGAGCGCGACGACCATTCGCTGGAACACCTCCGCTGCCTCGCCGGATGCGATGGCGTTCCCGATTTTCGCGCGGGCCTCGGTGAGGTCCGTGGCCAGCCTGCCGAGCAGGAGCATCTCGGCGCTCAATTCCACCGTGACCTCGTGAAAGCGCGCTTCGCGCCGTCGGCCGGAGAGATAGTCCGCCACATAGGCGACTTCGACCGCGTTCCCGGCATGAGACGCGAGCGGCTCGTTCATATCGGTCAGCAACGCGCTCGTGGGAAGGCCGGCGCCGTTGGCGACCAACACGAGGCTTTGGGCAAGCTCGCGGGCATCCGCGATATTGTCCATGAAAGCGCCCGAGCCGCATTTGACGTCCATCACCAGGCCCTGCAACCCCGCAGCCAGTTTCTTCGACAGAATCGAAGCGGTGATCAGGTCGATGGATTCCACGGTCGCCGTCACATCCCGGATCGAATAGAGACGCTTGTCCGCCGGCGCGAGATCCGCTGTCTGTCCGATGATCGCGCACCCGACCTCGCGCGTCACACGGCGGAAGGTTTCGATGTCCGGCTGGGACATATATCCCGGAATGGCGTCCAGCTTGTCGAGGGTCCCGCCCGTGTGGCCCAGTCCCCGGCCGGAGATCATCGGCACGTAGCCGCCGCAGGCTGCGACCGCAGGCGCGAGCGCTAGGCTGACCGTATCGCCGACCCCGCCGGTGGAATGTTTGTCGAGCACGGGGCCCGGGAGATCCCACGACAGGACTTCGCCCGAATGCGTCATGGCGCGCGTCAGCGCCACGCGTTCCGCGATGGAAAGTCCGCGGAAGAAAACCGCCATGGCGAACGATGCCGCCTGCCCCTCCGAGACGCGACCCGACGTCATGCCTTCGACAAAGCCGGCGATCTGCTCGGCATCGAGTTCGTGACCCTCGCGCTTGAGGCGGATGATTTCCTGCGGAAGATGGCTCATGTCAGTAGGCTCCGGCGATCGTCTTTCCCGACCGCCCTTCGATGGTGTCGATAAGCGCATCGTATACGCTGCTTGCCCCGATGCGGAATGTGCCAGGCGTCGCCCAGCCCTGCCCCATGATGCGGTCCGCAAGCTCGAGATATATCCTGGCATCGGAAAGCGTACGGATACCGCCCGACGGTTTCAGCCCGACGCTTCGGCCCGAAGATTTGATGGCGCGCAGCATGATCTCGGCCGCCTCCGGCGTAGTCGATACGGGCGTCTTGCCCGTAGAGGTCTTGATGAAATCCGCCCCTGCCGCGATGGCGAGATGACTTGCCCTTTCGATCAGCGCAGGCTCGACGAGTTCGCCCGTCTCCAGGATGACTTTCAACAATCGGCCCTGATCCACCTTCTCGCGCACCGCTTCCACCATCTCGGCCGCCACCGCGAGATCGCCGCGCCGCACGGCATTGTAAGGCAGGACGAGGTCGATCTCCTGGGCACCGTCCGCGAGCGCCTCTCCGACGTCATCGCAGACGCGCGCCACGTCTTCGCCACCGGCAGGGAAATTGACGACGGTTGCGATGCGCACCGCCGAGCCCTTCAGCGCGTCGACGG
Organism: Microvirga sp. P4_A5; assembly: GCF_056402495.1. NCBI lineage: Bacteria > Pseudomonadati > Pseudomonadota > Alphaproteobacteria > Hyphomicrobiales > Methylobacteriaceae > Microvirga > Microvirga sp. P4_A5. The sequence continues at coordinate 48,007 of NZ_JBFUHH010000013.1, forward strand.
AAAGCCGGACGAATTGCGGCCATACGCAAACCGCCGCCACAGGTCCGCGCGGGTCGCGAGCCTTCGCGCAGAGGCTTTCGATCGCGGACGGCGTGCAGGTGTCGGTCAAGTCGGTGAGGTCGAGGCTGCGCAGGGCGCGAGTTGCGATTTCAATGTTCGACATCATGAAAGCTCCGCAACGAATGAACGGATGAGGCGCCTGAATTTCGCCGAAGCTTCGGCCGCCGTATCCTTGGTTTCCTGGTGTGACGGCGAGGCCCCCTCGATTCCTGCCGCGAGATTGGTCACGAGCGAAATCGCCGCAACCCGCAGCCCATAATAGCGCGCGAGGATGACTTCCGGCACGGTCGACATGCCGACGAGGTCGCCTCCGAGAATTTGCGTCATGCGGATTTCTGCAGGGGTTTCGAAACTGGGCCCGGAAAACCACGTATAGACGCCCTCGGGCACATCGATCCCCTCCTTGGCCGCCGCACGTTGCAGAATGCGACGCAAATCGGCGTCGTAAGCGCCGGTAAGCGACACAAAGCGCGCTTCCGTGTGGTCCCGCATCAGAGGGTTCGCACCGGCAAGGTTGATATGATCGCGGATCGACACCAGCGAACCGGGACGGATATCGGCGCTCACCGAGCCAGCCGCATTGGTGAGGACGACCACCCGGATGCCAAGTTCCCCGACCACACCGATCGGCACACGCATGGCGCCGGCATCGCCCGTCTCGTAATAATGCGCCCGCCCCTGGAACAGCAGCACACGCTTGCCTTCGAGCATCCCGGAAACGAGCTTGCCCGCATGACCCGAAACACCGCTGTGGGGAAAGTGCGGGATGTCCGCATAGGCGAGGCTGACGGGATCGCTGACCTCGTCGACGAGGGTCCCGAGTCCGGTTCCCAACACGAAAGCGGCGTCGAACGTTCCCGACAGGCCCTGCGCGCGGATATGCGCCGCGACGTCCCGGATTTGCTGGTTCATGGTCATCTTTATCGCTCAGTCAGGTGGTCGGGCCCGAACGAAAAGGGCAGCAATTCGTCCAGCGTGAAACTGCGCCTGACGCCCTCCGGCCCCGCGACGTGAATCGCCGTTTCGGGCGCGGCGAATTCGCGGATTCGCTGCCGGCATCCGCCGCAGGGCGTCACCAGATGTTCGCCTTCCCCCATGACCACGATGGCGGCGATGCGGGTCGCGCCGGCAGCAACCATCGCCGAGATCGCGCCGGCCTCGGCGCAGCTTCCCACCGGATAGGCTGCATTTTCGACGTTGCATCCGGCAAAAATCCGTCCGTCGGAGGCTGCGATCGCGGCGCCGACTTTGAAGCGGGAATAGGGCGCGTAGGCTTTTGCCTGAATGGCGCGTGCCGCTTCGAACAGCGTATCGAGATCGCTCATGTCAGCGCTCCTTCACGTAGGGAATTCCCGATGCGCGCGGCGGTGTCGCCCGGCCAATGACGCCTGCCAGCAGGATGACGGTCATCAGATACGGCAGAGCCTGGATCGCCTGAACCGGAACCTCGCCGATCCCTGGCACGACAATGCCCTGCAATCGAATCGAGATGGCGTCCAGAAGGCCGAAGAGGAAACAGGCCCCGAGCGCCGGCCACGCGCGCCATTTGGCAAATATCAGCGCCGCCAGCGCGATGAAGCCCTTGCCGGCTGTCATGTTGGGGAGAAAGCCTGCCGATTGGGCGACCGACAAGTAGGTGCCGGCAAGGCCGCACAACACGCCGCCGATGATCACCGCGGCGTAGCGAAGCCCTGTCACGGATATCCCGGCTGTGTCCACCGCGGCGGGATTCTCGCCGACCGCGCGCAGGCGCAAACCGAATCGCGTGCGGGCGAGAACGAATGCCGTGAGCGGCACAGCGAGAAGCGCAAGGGCAACGAGCGGTGAATGTCCGAACAGCACATCCCCGAAACGCTGCACACCCTCGAGGGGTGGTGTTCGGCCGCCCTGCCCGTACCACGCATTGCCGACGATGGCGGTAAGACCCGCCGCCAGCATGTTGATGGCAACGCCGGACACGATCTGATTGCCGCGCTGGCTGATGGAAGCGAAGCCGTGGAGCAGCGCAAAGACCACGGACGTGCCAATTCCGGCAAACAATCCGATCCAGGCCGAGTCGAAGGCGTGCGCGGCCGCGGCTGCGGAGAATGCGGCCACCAGCATTTTCCCTTCGAGGCCGATATCGACCACGCCGGCGCGCTCCGACCACAAGCCGGCAAGACAGGCCGCCAGCAGCGGAACCGACAGCCGCAACGCCGAATCCAGAATCGTCACAATGCTTGCGAGATCCAACATCGTCACGCCCTCGCCAAGCTCGGGCGCAAAAGCAGCCGGGCTACGACGCGCCGGAACAGCCCGTCGAGCGCCCCTGCGAACAGAATGATGATGCCGCCGATGACGATGATCATGTCCCGCGTGATCGCCGGTTGCTCGAAGGCGAGCTCGGCGCCACCCTGGTAGAGGATGCCGAATAGCAGCGACGCCAGCACGATACCGACCGGGTGCGCGCGTCCCATGAGCGCGACTGCGATGCCGACGAAACCGTAACCTGCGGTGAATTCGAGCAAAAGGCGATGCTGGTAGCCCATCAATTCGTTGACGGCCAGGCCGCCGGCCAGCGCGCCGGAGATCACCATCGCGATGATGATGACGCGCGAGGGCGAAATGCCCGCATAGATAGCCGCTGTCGGATTCGAGCCGACGACACGGATCGCGTAGCCCAGCCGCGAGCGATAAATCAGAAGCCACACGGCGACACACGCCGCCAGCGCGAGAAGAAGGCTGAGATTGAGCTGCGACGGCGGGATTTCGATGCCGAATGCTGCGAACACCTCATGCATGAAGGGAATATGGGACTGGAGAGGAAATTCGCGGGTTTCCGGGTTCATCGATTGCGGCTCGCGCAAGACATTGACCAGCAGATAGACGATGAGCACGCTCGCGAGCCAATTGAACATGATGGTCGTGATGACGATGTGACTGCCGCGCCGGGCCTGCAGATAGCCCGGGATCGCAGCCCAGGCGGCTCCAAAGGCCGCCGCGCCGAGAATGCCCAGCGGAGCAAGCAGGAAACCCGGCAGGAAGCTGAGATTGTTGAGCGTCAGCGCAATGCCGAGGCCCGCCAATGTCGCCTGACCTTCGCCGCCGATATTGAACAAACCCGCGTGATAGGCGACCGCGACCGCGAGCCCGACGAAAATGAAATCGGTCATGTAGAAGAGGGTGAAGCCCAGACCTTCGCCGCTGCCGAGGCTTCCCTGCAGCAGCAGCCGCGTCGCAGTCAGCGGGTTCTCCCCGATGCCGAGCACAACCAGCCCCGCGACCAGGAACGCCGCCACCACGGAGAGCGCGGGCACCAAAACCGTATCGGCCCATCGGGGAAGGTCGATGGGAGCGCTCACTTGACGCTATCCGGGAGGAACATGTGACCTTCCTCGTCGAGCGGGAAAGCCGGGTTCCAGGCGACTTCCCAGAGGTGGCCTTCGGGATCGGCGAAATAGCCCGAATAGCCGCCCCAAAACACATCCTGAAGCGGCTTCGTGGCTTTCGCGCCGGCTGCGATCGCGAGCGCGTAAACCTCATCCGCTTCTTCCTTCGAGCGGGCATTATAGGCAAGGGTCACGGCCGAAAAGCCGGTCGGCCTGTCTTGCACGCCCGCGTCCTTTGCAAGATCGGCGCGGCTCCACAATGCGAGCGCCAAGCCATTCGCCTGGAAGAAGGCGACTTCGGGCTGGCTCGCCGACGACGCCCTCCAGCCCCAGGCTTCATAAAACGCACGCGCTTTCGCGAGATCGGTCACCCCGAGGGTGACGAGTGTCAATCGTGGTTGCATCATGCCGCCTCGTCGTTGACGCCGGCCATGAGCAGGCCGAGATCCTGCTCGTCCGCGTCGGATGCCTTGCGCTCGCCCGTGATCTGGCCGCCGCACATGGTCAGAATGCGGTCGGACAGGTTCATGATTTCTTCCAGTTCCACCGAAACCAGCAGGATGCCGACGCCCGCGTCGCGAAGTGCGATCAGACGGCGGTGGATGAACTCGATGGCGCCGATATCCACGCCCCGCGTCGGCTGGCCAACGAGCAGCACCTTGGGGTTCCGCTCGATCTCGCGCGCCAGCACCATCTTCTGCTGATTGCCGCCGGAGAACTTCGAAGTCTTCAACCGCGGCGCCTGCGGGCGCACGTCGTAATGCTCCATCTTGGCCGCCAGATCTTCCACCATGCGATTGTGGTCGAGCAGCGGGCCACGTCCGAGCCGCGGGTCGTCCGCGAAACCCAGAACCGCGCTCTCGAAAGCAGGAAAGGCCGGAACCAAGCCCATGCGCAGGCGGTCTTCCGGAACGTGCAGAAGGCCGAGCTGGCGCATCCGGTGCGGGTTGTGCGCGTCAGGCGGCACATCGCGACCCTCAAGGCGGACGGTGCCCAAGACCGGTTGTCGCATGCCAGCGATCGCTTCGAGAAGCTCGCTCTGTCCGTTTCCCGAAACGCCCGCGATGCCGACGATCTCGCCCGCATGAACGGCGAGAGACACGTTTGCGACACGCAGGACGCCGCGTGAATCGATCACCGAAAGATTGTCGATCTCGAGCAACTTCTCGCCCCGCTCACGTTCGGATTTTTCCACGCGCAGCAGCACGCGCCGACCCACCATGAGCTCCGCGAGTTCGGGCGGCGACGTGTCGGCGGTTTCGACGCTCGACACCATCTCGCCGCGCCGCATGACCGACACCCGGTCGGTGACCGCCATGATCTCCCGCAGCTTGTGGGTGATGAGAATGACGGTCTTGCCCTGTTGCTTCAGTGCCCGCAACAAGTCGAACAGCGCGTCCGCTTCCGGCGGCGTCAACACGGCCGTGGGTTCGTCGAGGATGAGAATGTCCGCGCCGCGGTAGAGCGCTTTTAGAATTTCGACACGCTGCTGCAAGCCAACCGACAATTCGCCCACGATCGCCTTCACGTCGATCTCAAGCCCGTAATCGCGGGAGAGACGCGCAAGCTCCTCGCGGACCTTCGCTTCTCCTACCCTCAGCAGGACTCCGCCTTCGGCGCCCAGCATCACGTTCTCGACGACGGTCAGTGTCTCGACGAGCATGAAATGCTGGTGCACCATCCCGATTCCCGCCGCGATCGCATCGGCGGGCGAAGTGATGGAAGTGAGCTTTCCGCCGACGTGAATGGAGCCCGAATCCGCCTCATAGAAGCCGTACAGAATCGACATCAACGTCGACTTGCCCGCGCCATTCTCGCCCACGATGCCGTGGATGGTTCCGCGCTCGACCGAAAGATTCACATCGCGGTTGGCATGGACCGGGCCGAAGCGCTTGTCGATGGCGGTCAGTTGTATGGCGGGCGACATCAAAGCTCAGACGTTCTCCGGAAATACCGCTTGCGACACCGTCCCGGAACGCCGACAGACCGGCGCTCCGGGGGAGTCAAAACTTCACATCGGGCACTTCGAGTCCGACATGTAATCGTGCACCTTGATGCTGCCCGACTTGATACCCTCCGAGGCCTTGTCGACGGCAGCCTTCATCTCGGGCGTGATCAACGCCTTGTTGTTGTCATCCAGCGCCCAGGCAACGCCATCTTCCTTCAGCCCCAGCACGGACACGCCTGGCTTGAACGTATTCTTCTTTGCCTGGTCGAACACCGTGTAGGTCGCGACATCGACACGCTTGACCATCGAGGTCAGCATCTTGCCGGGGTGCAGGCCGTTCTGGTTCGAATCGACGCCGATGCCGAGCTTGCCCGCATCCGCGGTCGCGCGCATCACGCCGATGCCAGTCCCGCCGGCCGCGTGATAGACGACGTCCGCGCCGCGATCGATTTGACTCTTGGCGAGTTCGCCACCCTTGACGGGATCGGCCCAGGCCGCGCCCGTCGTGCCCGTCATGTTCTGGAAGACCTCGGCATCCTTCTTGGCGTACTTCACGCCCTGGACGTAGCCGCAGGCGAACTTGCGGATGAGCGGGATGTCCATGCCGCCCACGAAGCCGACCTTCCCGGTCTTGGAGGCCTGCGCTGCGAGCAGGCCGACGAGGAACGAGCCCTCATGCTCCTTGAACACGGTCGATTGCACATTGGGCTTTTCCACCACCGCGTCGATGATGGCGAACTTGGTCTTGGGGAACTCGTCGGCAACTTTCTTGAGCGCGGTTTCCTGGCTGAAACCGACGGCCACGATCGGGCTGTATCCCTCGCGCGCGAACCGGCGCAGGGCCTGCTCCCGCTGCGCATCGTTCTGCGGCTCGAAATCGCGGTAATCCGCACCCGTCTCCTTCTTGTACTTCTCAGCCCCCATATGGACGCCTTCATTGAAGGATTTGTCGAACTTGCCTCCGAGGTCGTAGACGATCGCAGGCTTGAAAGCGTCCTGCGCGAGGACGGCGGTCGTGGAGATGGCGAGGCCCGCAAGCGCGAGGGCGAGGCTGGTGGCTTTCATCGGCAATGTTCCCTGTCTGGCCCGGATTGTAACCCGGTTGCTTGCCGACGATGGCATGGGAAGGGCCGTCGCGCCAAGCACCCCTGTCGATCCGCCCACGATATTTCCTCCGGCCAGCGGTTGATAGCCCGGAGGATGCGGATAAAGTCTCGCCATGCCGCTCAGCCCCGACGAAATCGACCGCTACGCTCGCCACATCGTGCTTCGCGACATCGGCGGGCCGGGACAGCAAAAGCTGAAGGCGGCGCGCGTGCTCGTAGTGGGTGCGGGCGGACTCGGCTCTCCGGTCATCGAGTATCTGGCGGCGGCGGGCGTCGGGACCATCGGGATTGTCGATGACGATGACGTATCCCTCTCCAATCTGCAGCGGCAGGTGATCCACGGAACGGCGGATCTGGGGCGCCCTAAGGTCGACAGCGCGGCGGATGCAGTGCGCCGACTCAACCCGCATGTCGCCGCCGTGCCCCATCCCCTCCGCGTGACTTCCGAAAATGCCCAGGATCTTGTCGCCGCGTACGATCTGGTGGTCGACGGCTCGGACAATTTTGAGACCCGGTACGCCGTCTCCGACGCGTGCTTTCATGCGGCAAGGCCGCTGGTCACGGGGGCGCTCGGCCAGTTCGACGCCACGCTGACGACGATCCGCGCCCATCAAACAGGGCCGGACGGCGTGCCCTATCCCACCTATCGGTGCCTTTTCCCGTCGCCTCCGCCGCCGGGCACGATCCCGAGCTGCGCCGAAGCCGGCGTCCTCGGCGCGCTGGCCGGGGTTCTCGGAAGCCTGATGGCGATGGAAGCAATCCGGGAGATCGTGGGGTTCGGCGAGAGCCTGGTGGGCCGGTTGCTCATGATTGACGCCCGCTCGATGCGTTTCGAGACGATCCGCTATGCCTGGGACGAGAATAACCCGCTGAGCGGAAGAGGCGGTCCGTCATCCCGGCCCGTGCGGAGGACCGGCCGGGACGACGTTCAAACCTAGCCGCGGAGGACCGCGCCGGTCTTCTTTGCCACCTCGGCGACGATCTTCGCCGTAATGGCTTCGATCTCCACGTCGGTGAGGGTTTTCTCCGTCGGCTGGATGGTGACAGCGATCGCAACCGATTTCTTGGCCGGATCGATCCCCGTCCCCTCATAGACGTCGAAGACGTCGACGCCGACGATGAGCTGGCGCTCCGCATTCTGCGTCGCCTTGACGATGTCGCCCGCCGCCACATCACGCCCGACCACGAACGCGAAATCGCGCGTGACAGGCTGGAAGTCCGACAGGACAAGCCGTGGCTTCATCTTGGTGGGCTTCGCCTTGGGCGGCGGCAATCCGTCGAGCGTCAGTTCGAAGGCCACCACCGGCCCCTTGATGTCGAGCGCTTTCAGCACGTTCGGATGAATTTCACCGAAAGCACCAATGACGTTCTTCGGGCCGAACTGAAGCGTTCCCGAACGACCGGGATGGAACCAGGCCGGACCGCCGGCCACAACCTGCAGGCCGCCGGCGGGGATTCCGAGCGTTGCAAGCAGGGCCATCGCGTCCGCCTTGGCGTCGAACGCATCGACCGGGCTCGCAGCGCCATCCCAATGACGACCGACACCCTCCACCCGGGCGGTGCCCCGGCGAATGGCGGTGGCGTCCATCCGCTGACCTTCGGGCTCGTCCGACGCGAAACATTGGCCGACTTCGAACAGCGCCACATCGCCGAAGCCGCGATCGGCATTGCGCTGCGCGGCCTTGAGAAGGCCCGGCAGAAGGCTTGGACGCATATCCGAGAGATCGGATGCGATCGGGTTTGCCAGGGCGAGGCGCGGATCGCCCCCGCCGAACAGCTCGGCTTCGTTCTTGCCGATGAACGACCACGTGATGGCTTCAACGAGACCCCGGACCGCCAGCGCGTGCTTGGCGAGACGGGTGCGCTTTTGGATGAGCGTCAGAATAGGCTTCGCGACGGCCGCTTCGAGACGCGGCAAGGGTTGCGGCTCGATCCGGTCGAGGCCGACGATGCGGATGACCTCCTCGACGAGGTCGGCTTTGTCCTCGATATCCGGGCGCCAGGATGGCGGAGTCACCCTCACCCTGTCGCCGGAACCGTCCACGACAAAACCGAGCTTTTCGAGAATGCGCTTCGACTCCGCCGGCTGCACGGGCAGGCCTGACAGACGCGAAACCTCCGACCACGGGAAGTCGATGACCCGGTTATTCTGCGGCACCTTGCCGGCCACCATTGGCTCGCTGGCCTCACCGCCGCAGATCGACATCACCATGCTGGCGGCAAGGTCTAGTCCCGGAAGCGTAAAGGCGGGATCGATACCGCGTTCGAACCGATAGCGCGCATCGGTGATGATACCGAGCTTTCGACCCGTTTGCGCGATGTTGAGCGGGTCCCAGAGAGCGGATTCGATGAGGACATCCGTGGTCTTTTCGTCGACGCCGGAATGCTCGCCGCCCATGATGCCGGCAATGGATTCCACGCCGTTCTCGTCGGCGATCACTACCGCTCCCTGGTCGAGCGCATAGTTGCGTCCGTCCAGCGCCAGCAACTCTTCACCGCCGCGCGCGCGGCGGACGGCCAGATGGCCCTTGACCTTTCGGGCATCGAAGACGTGCAGCGGACGTCCTCGGTCGAACGTCATGTAGTTGGTGATGTCGACGAGCGCGTTGATCGGGCGCAGGCCGATCGACAGCAACCGGCGCTGCATCCATTCCGGCGAAGGGCCATTCCTGACGCCGCGCACGAGGCGCAGGGCGAAGACGGGGCACAGCTTCTCGTCGCCGGGCTCGAAATCGAGAGTTACCGAGACGGGGCATGGGCCCACGTTTTCGATGAGGGGCACTTCCTGGTTCTTCAGCGTCCCGAGGCCTTCCGCCGCGAGATCGCGCGCGATCCCGAAGACGGACGTGCAATCGGGCCGGTTGGGCGTGAGGTTGATCTCGATGACCGGGTCGTCGAGGCCCGCATAGGCCGCGTAGGGCTGCCCCACGGGCGCGTCGTCGGGCAGGTCGATGATGCCCTCGTGATCGTCCGAGATTTCGAGTTCGGCCGCCGAGCACAGCATGCCCCTGCTTTCGACGCCGCGGATGGTGCCGATCCCGAGCGTGATGTTCTTGCCTGGAATGTAGGTGCCGGGCGGCGCGAAGACGCTCTTCATGCCGGTGCGGGCATTGGGTGCGCCGCAGACGACCTGGATGGGCGCGCCTTCGCCCACATCCACCACACAGACCCGCAGGCGATCGGCATTCGGATGCTGTTCCGCCGATACGACATACGCAACCGTGTAAGGCGCGAACGTCTTGGCCTTATCCTCGACGCCCTCGACCTCGAGACCGATGCGCGTCAGGGTCTCGACGATCTCGTCGAGGGACGCCGTCGTGTCGAGATGGTCCTTCAACCAGGAGAGGGTGAATTTCATCGTATCTCTCCTGCTTTAGGACGTGAGGCCGCCGACGAGCGACGGGATGTCGAGCGGACGGAATCCGTAATGATTGAGCCAGCGCACATCCGCCTCGAAGAACGGGCGAAGATCCGGCATGCCGTATTTCAGCATGGCGATGCGGTCGATTCCCATGCCCCAGGCGAAACCCTGGACCTTGTCGGGATCGAGACCGCAATTGCGCAGGACGTTCGGGTGGACCATCCCGCAACCGAGGATTTCCAACCAATCCTCCCCCTCGCCGAACCGGATTTCGCCGCCCTTGCGCGAGCATTGAATGTCGACTTCGGCCGACGGCTCGGTGAAGGGGAAGAAGGACGGCCGGAACCGCATCTTGACCTGCTCGACCTCGAAGAAGGCCTTGCAGAATTCCTCAAGCACCCACTTCATGTGGGCAATATTGGCCTGCGTGTCGATCACTAGGCCTTCGAGCTGATGGAACATCGGCGTGTGGGTCTGGTCGGAATCATGGCGATAGGTCCGGCCCGGAATGACGATGCGGATCGGCGGCGCCTTCGACGTCATGGTGCGGATCTGAACGGGCGAGGTGTGCGTGCGCAGCACCTTGCGTTCGCCTTTCTCGTCCGGCGCCAGGAAGAACGTATCGTGCATTTCGCGAGCGGGATGCCCGACGGGAAAGTTGAGCGCCGTGAAATTCAGGTAGTCGGTTTCGATATCCGGCCCCTCTGCGACGGAGAAACCCATATCGGAGAAGATCGCGGTGATTTCCTCGATGACCTGACTGATCGGATGGATGCGCCCGCGCACTTCCGGTGCATCCTGCACGGGCAGCGATACGTCGATGCGCTCGGCCAGAAGACGTGCATCGAGCGCCGCGGAGGCGAGAACCTCCTTGCGCGCCGCGATGGCGGTCTGGACCGCGTCCCGCAGGCCGTTGATGAGCGGCCCGCGTTCCTTGCGCTCTTCGGGGGACATGGACCCCAGCGTCTTGAGCAATTCGGATACGGAGCCCTTCTTTCCGAGCGCGGCAACGCGCACGGCGTCGAGAGCCGCCTCGTCGCCGGCAGCGTCCACCTGGGCGATCAGGTCACGTTCGAGTTGGGTGAGATCGGTCATCGTCCCTTGCCAGAATTCAAGCGCTTATGGGGCGCGGCGCGGGGACCGTCAGGCCTCCCGACCCGCAAAAATGCATTCGACAGCATGATATGCCGTCGGTGCGGGTGGTCTCGGAGGCGGAAAGAGTCAGAAGGCGGCGCGACTGACGTATCAGTCGCGCCAGAGCCAGGATGTCTTAGGCAGCCGCCTGCTGGGGCAGCGAAGCCTTGGCGCGCTCCACATAGGCGGCGAAAGCCGCCGGCTCGTGGATGGCCATTTCGGACAGAACCTTGCGATCGACCTCGATTCCGGCCTTGCCGAGACCATCGATAAATCGCGAATAGGTCAGGCCATGCTCGCGAACCGCCGCGTTGAGACGCTGGATCCAGAGAGCGCGGAAGGTGCGCTTCTTGTTCTTACGGTCGCGGTAAGCATATTGCATGCTCTTCTCGACCGCCTGCTTGGCGATGCGGATGGTATTCTTGCGACGGCCGTAAAAGCCCTTGGCGGCCTTCAGAACCTTCTTGTGCTTGGCGTGACTGGTCACGCCCCGTTTGACACGGGCCATAGGTGAACTCCTTCAAAATCTGGCAGAATCTGGGATGACGAAGCCTGTCTCAGCCGTTAGGCAGGAAGTACTTCTTGACGTTGTAACCGTCGGTCTTGAACAGGACATTGGTCCCACGCAGATTCCGGATCTGCTTGTTCGTCCGCTTGATCATCCCGTGCTGCTTGCCGGCTTGGGCGTAGACAACCTTGCCGGTGCCCGTGATCTTGAAGCGCTTCTTGGCGCCCGATTTGGTCTTCAGCTTGGGCATTTTGCTCTCCTTGGGACAAGGCCAGGAGGGCGGCGAACCGCCTACATGGCCTTTTTGATGCTGCTATGAGCACAACAAACCGCCACGGCAGCCCTTGATGAGCCGGGCGGTTCGATGAAGCCGGGCTTATGGCAGAGGAGGACCGGAAAAGCAATGGCCGCCGGTTGCCCGACGGCCAAGAATTCTGAACGGGATTTCGTGAGGGTCTAGCGTGGCGCCATGACCATGACGACCTGACGGCCCTCGAAATTGGGCTCCATCTCGACCTTGGCGATCTCGTTCACGTCCGCCTTCACCCGATCCAAGACCTTGAGGCCGAGATCCTGGTGGGCCATTTCGCGGCCGCGGAAGCGGAGCGTGACCTTGACCTTGTTGCCTTCTTCGAAGAAGCCGCGCATGGCCTTCATCTTCACGTCGTAATCGTGATCGTCGATGCCGGGACGCAGTTTGACTTCCTTGACCTCGACGGTCTTCTGCTTCTTGCGGGCTTCCGAGGCTTTCTTCTGCTCGAGGAAGCGGTACTTGCCGTAATCCAGGATTTTGCAGACGGGCGGGGTGGCGTTCGGCGAGATCTCCACGAGGTCGAGTCCGGCGTCCTCCGCGATGCGCATTGCATCGAAAAAGGGCATGACGCCACGATTCTGACCTGTATCATCGATCAACTGCACGTCGCGGACACCGCGAATATCTCTGTTGGCGCGCGGTCCGTCCTTCTGCGGCACCGGCATGGCTCTCATTGGTCTGCGAATGGCTCGTATCTCCTGTTGAGCGGGGGTCGGAGTTGGGGGCGCATAGGCACTCCCGCCGATTCCTGACCGGTTCCGCGAATGATCCGACATTTCGCGCAAAAGCGCGCGAAGTCAACTCGTTCTGCGCGGAAAACGGCCCTCCAGCAGGGCGGCATAGAGGTCAAGCGTGCTTGTGACCATCCGCTCCAGCGAGAAGTTTTCTTCCACGTGACGCTTCGCCCTCCCCCCCAAGGCGATCCGGGCACTGGCGCCCAGAGCAAGGGCGCCGCCGATGGCGTCCGCCAGCGCGCCCGCGTCGCCTGGCGGGATCCGCCATCCGGTTCGCTCCTGAGGCGGCACCAGCGGCGGGGCAAGTACTGTCTCGGGGACGGCGCCGAGATCGGACACCACCACCGGCGTGCCCATGGCCTGCGCCTCAACGGCGGACCGCCCAAAGGCCTCGGGCTCGGTCGACGGCACGGTCACGACCGACGCCGCCAGAAACGCCGCGGGCATATCCGTGCAATGCCCCACCCGGCGAACGATGCCCTTCAGCTTCCGTGCTTCGATCAGTGCGTCGAGATCCTTCACATAGGAATCCCTGCCCTGCGGATCGCCGGCGAGAATATAGGCCACGTCGGAAATTCCGGCATCCCGCAGCTTGGCCGCCGCCTCGACCAGCACCTTCTGGCCTTTCCAGCCGGTCAGTCGGGCTGCCAGAAGCACGATCCGCTCATGCGGCGCGACATTCCACGACTTGCGGAGATTTTCGACCCGTTCGGGGCTGACCGCCGACGGGCTGAAGACCGAAAAGTCGGTTCCCCGGTGGATGACCCGCACCCGTTCCGCTGCCTGCGGGTACAGCGAGCGGATCAGGTCGCCGGTGTAATGCGAGTTGGCGATCACCACATCACCACGGGACATCACCGAATTATACAGAACCTTGACCGACGAGCGCCCCGCGTAACTGCCGTGGTACGTGGTCACGAAAGGAATGTTCAGCGACCGCGCGGCTCCCAAAGCCACCCAGGCGGGCGCACGTGAACGGGCATGAATCAGCGAAACCTTCTCGCGGTGGCAGATGCGGGCAAGCCGTCGCACGTTGATCAGCATCGAGAATGGATTTTTGGTGGCGGCCGGAAAGGGGATCCAGACGCCCCCCTTGGCCTGCAATTCGCCGACGAGCCTGCCGCCCTCCGTCGCGACCAGCGCGCGGGCGCCCGCATGCGCGAGGCCATCGGCAATGTCGACGGCGGTGCGCTCCGCGCCACCGGCCTCGAGTTCGGGAATGATCTGGAGGATTGTCCGACCCGCCAGCGGATGGAGGCTGGAAGCGGGGAAAGAGGGCCCTCCCCCGGGTCGCGTTGAAAAACTCACCGATGTAAGAGCCTTGTTGGAGACAGATTGCAGAACGTCACGTTAGAGCACGATGCCGAAAAGTGTGGAGCGGTTTTCGGGCGATATCATGCTCCGGTTCATGGGGTCGATCATTTTCATGAGTTTGAGYCGATTCGGCTTAGCCTCATCCTGATCGGCAAGCAGTTGAGGATAAGTTAACCATGCGGCAAACCCTGACGATCGGCCATGGCGCGGAGGCCCGCTTGATCGCCATGCTCACGCAGGAAGGCACTGGGTCACCGGTGATCTGGCTTGGCGGCTATAAATCGGACATGCGTTCGATAAAGGCCGAAACCTTGGCGGCGTGGGCGGAACGGAGCAATCGGCCGTTCGTGCGGTTCGACTATTCGGGCCACGGCGAATCCGAGGGTCGCTTCGAGGAGGGCACGATCTCGCGCTGGCTCGAAGACAGCCTCGGCGTCATCGAGCGTTATGCTTCTGAAAAGCCGATCCTCGTCGGGTCTTCCATGGGCGGCTGGATTTCGCTTCTGGCTGCGAGGCGTCTTGCCGAACAGGGGAAGCCAGCACCGGGCGGGATGGTTCTGATCGCGCCCGCGATCGATTTCACCGAGCGGCTGATGTGGGACAGGTTTCCCGAGGCCATCAAGCGGTCGATTGCCGAGACGGGTGTCTTTCACCGGGAATCCGAGTACTCGAGCGAACCCTATCCGATCACCATGAGGCTCATCGAGGACGGGCGACTGCATCTTCTCTTCGATGCTCCGATCCAGACGGGTTGCCCGGTCCATATCCTGCAGGGCATGGAAGACCCGGACGTCCCGTGGACCCACGCCATGCGCCTTGTCGAGCACCTGCCCGGCGACAACGTTTCGCTGACCTTAATCAAGGATGGCGATCACCGGCTCTCGCGCCCGGAGGATCTCGATCGCCTGATTGCCGCCATCGAGGCAATGGGTTGAGGGGGGTGAGCCTAGTGGAGGCTCACCGTCTCCAGATCATGAGCCCACGCATTGGCAACCGCCRCATCCCGGCTGTCGGTCAGAACGATGGGTTCGCCGCTGGCGGACAAGAGGGCGAAAAGCTGCAGGCCGGGCTCGATCTTGGGTGCCTGGGGAAACAACCGGGCCACGTCGTCCGACAGCATCGGGCGCACGTAGGCCATCTGGCCCTCGCCCAGGGAGGCGAGTTCGACTGGATTGAACGGCGTTTCGACGGGTGTTTTGGAATACACGTTCATCATACTCTCCTACGCAACGAGGTCAGGTGCCATCAGGCGACGCAATGACGATCTTGCGGACGATCCGGTCCGGCTCAGGCCGGACGAGATCGATGGACAAGAGGCCATTGGCCAGATCGGCGCCCATCACCTCCATGCCTTCGGCGAGGAGAAATGCGCGCTGAAACTGACGGGCGGCGATGCCGCGATGCAGAAAATGCCTCGTCTTGTCGTCGATCTGACGACCCCGGACTACGAGCTGGCTTTCCTCGAGCGTCACCTCGAGCTGGTCGCGGGTGAAACCTGCTACCGCCAGTGTAATTCTGAGACGCTCGGGATCGTCAGGCGTGCGCGCCAAGCGCTCGATATTGTAGGGCGGATAGCCGTCCCCGCCGGCTTTGGCGACGCGGTCGAGCGCTTGCTCGATCTCGTCGAATCCCAGCAGAAATGGGTGCCCGAAGGGCGATTGGCGCGTCATGTTCGAAGCCCGAGGTTAGAGGCACTTCGTTGATTTGAGCCCGCTTATGCGGCACTCAGGCGACCCTTTCGGGCACTGACAGGCATATGGTGGCCGAAACTCGGCCGATCAAGAGGCCGAGCTTCCGGCCTGCCGCCCTAGAGGTGGTTCTGCCACCAGGCAATCTGATCGGCCACATTGACCGGCGCGGTCCCGCCGAAGCTGGTCCTCGAACGGACCGAATTCTCCACGCCCAGCACGCCGTAGATGCCCTGGTGAATGCGCGGCTCGACGGCCTGCATGGCATCCAGCGGCAATTCCTCGAGCGTGCAGCCCCGCTTCTCCGCCTCGGACACGATGCGGCCGGTGATGTGGTGGGCATCGCGGAATGGGATGTTGAGGTCCCTGACGAGCCAGTCGGCGAGATCCGTGGCGGTCGAGAAGCCGGCCCCGGCGACCGCCGCCATGCGGGCTGGCACCGGCTCCAGGTCCTGGATCATCCCCGTCATGGCGGCGAGCACGATCTCGATCGTGTCAGCCGCGTCGAAAAGCTGTTCCTTATCTTCCTGCATATCCTTGGAATAGGTCAGGGGGAGACCCTTCATGACGGTCAGGAGCGCCACCAGCGAACCGATCACCCGGCCGGTCTTGCCGCGCACCAGTTCGGCGGCGTCCGGATTGCGCTTCTGCGGCATCATGCTGGAGCCGGTCGTCCAGCGGTCGGGCAGGCGCACGAAGCCGAAGGGCGCCGACATCCAGATGATGATTTCCTCGGCAAGGCGGGACAGATGCATGGCCGCGATGGCGGCCGCGGACAGGAACTCCAGAAGACTGTCGCGATCCGACACGGAATCGAGCGAATTGCGGGTCGGACCGTCGAAACCGAGGGCCTTTGCAGTCTGATGCCGGTCGATGGGGAAGGAGGTTCCGGCGAGCGCGCCCGCCCCCAGCGGGCATTCGTTGAGGCGTCTGCGGGAATCGCGGATGCGGCCGCGGTCGCGGGCAAACATTTCCACATAGGCCATCAGGTGATGGCCGAAGGTGACCGGCTGGGCGCTCTGAAGATGGGTGAAACCGGGCATCACGGTTGCCGCATGAGGCTCGGCCTTGGCCAGAAGAGCCCTCATCAGGGCGGTCAGCTGCTCGTCCGTCCTGTCATGGGCGTCGCGGACCCAGAGACGAATATCGACCGCCACCTGGTCGTTGCGGCTGCGCGCCGTGTGAAGCCGGGCCGCCGGCTCCCCGACGATCTCCCGCAATCGGCTTTCGACATTCATGTGAATGTCTTCGAGGGCCGTCGAAAAGGTGAACGCCCCACCCTCGATCTCGCCCAGAACCCGCTGAAGGCCGGCGTGGATCGCGGCCCTGTCGTCCTGCGTGATGATACCCTGCTGCGCCAGCATGGCGCTGTGCGCGAGAGAGCCCTGGATGTCCTGGGAGGCGAGGCGCTTGTCGAAGCCGATGGAGGCGTTGATGGCTTCCATGAGCGCGCTTGGGATCGACGAAAAACGTCCAC